>NZ_JBANAZ010000011.1:0-153587 GCF_059803455.1 Bradyrhizobium sp. UFLA05-108
GCGCACATTGGCAGCCAACGAGGGCGAGCTTCCCAGAGAGGACGCCCGGAGATCCGGAGAGTGCCATGTCGACCACCGCTTATGTTTCTGAACCGACTGCGAAAATCCGGCTTCGTCCCTCGCGCCGGGCAATCAAGCGGGCAGCCATTGCGCTCGCTCTGGCGCTCGGCGTCGCGGCGGCCGGCGATTTTGCCTACGACTACCTGACGACCGGGCGCTATCTCGAATCCACCGATGACGCCTATGTGAAGGCGGACTCCACGATCATCGCGCCGAAGGTCTCCGGCTACATCGCCCAGGTGCTGGTCGGCGACAATGAGAAGGTCAAAGCGGGTCAGGTGCTGGCCCGGATCGACGATCGCGATTTCAGGGCTGCGCTCGACCAAGCCCGCGCCGACGTCGCCGCCGGCGAGGCCTCGGTGCGCAATCTCGATGCGCAGATCGCGCTGCAGCAGCCCATTATCGAACAGAGCACCGCCGATGTCGCCGCGGCGGAGGCCAACCTGAAATTCGCGCAGGAGGAGCGTGCGCGCTACGACGACCTGATGAAGTCGGGGTCCGGCACGATCCAGCGCGCGCAGCAGACCGATGCCGCGCTCCGCGCCAGTGATGCGCAATTGCAGCACGCCAAATCGGGACTGTTGGCGGCGCAGCGCAAGGTCGACGTGCTCACCACCGAGCGCGCCAAGGCCGTTGCGCAGCTCGAGCGCGCACGCGCGGTCGCGGAGCAGGCCTCGCTCAATCTCTCCTACACCGAGATCACCGCGCCGGTGGACGGCACGGTCGGTGCCCGCTCGCTGCGCGTCGGCCAACTCGTGCAGGCCGGCACGCAATTGATGGCGGTGGTGCCGCTCGACGCGGTCTATGTCATCGCCAACTTCAAGGAGACGCAGCTCACCCACGTGCGCGCAGGCCAGCCGGTGGAACTGCAAATCGACAGTTTCCGCAATCAGACGCTGCGCGGCCATGTCGACAGCCTGTCGCCGGCGAGTGGCCTCGAATTCGCGCTGCTGCCACCCGATAACGCCACCGGCAACTTCACCAAGATCGTGCAGCGCGTGCCGGTGAAGATCGTGCTCGACGACCACAGCCTGAGCGGCCTGTTACGCCCGGGCATGTCGGCGGTTCCGACCGTCGACACCAAGCAGGCCGTCCTGGCCGAGCGTGACATCGGCAAGCGCGTCGCCGACACTACCGTGCGCGCGAACGGCGGCTGAGGCCGCCTCTTCGCCGATTATCAAGCTCTGCCGGACGATCCTTCCAAAACTTCCGCGATTATCGAAACCATCCGCCTAATGCATCCTGTCTCAGTAAACGAGACGAGGCTTCCATGAGCACGCTCCAACCCGCCCTCACCGCTACGTCCACTGCATCCACTCCGGTTCCAGCCGCGCCCCTCGCGCCGGCCGTTTCTGCAAAAACCTGGATCGCCGTGATCGGCGCAACCCTCGGCGCCTTCATGGCGGTGCTGAACATCCAGATCGTCAACGCCTCGCTCGCCGATATCCAGGGCGCGATCGGCGCCGGCATCGACGATGGCGGCTGGATCTCGACCTCCTATCTGATCGCCGAGATCGTGGTGATCCCGCTTTCCGGGTGGCTCGCGCAGGTGTTTTCGATCCGCGTCTACCTGCTGACCAACGCGGTGCTGTTCCTGATCCTGTCAGCCGCCTGCGCGCTGGCGCAGGACCTGCCGCAGATGATCGTGCTGCGCGCCGTGCAGGGCTTCACCGGCGGCGTGCTGATCCCGATGGCCTTCACGCTGATCATCACGCTGTTGCCGCGCGCCAAGCAGCCCGTCGGGCTCGCGCTGTTCGCGCTGTCGGCGACCTTTGCACCGGCGATTGGCCCGACCATCGGCGGCTATCTCACCGAGAATCTGGGCTGGCAGTACATCTTCTACGTCAACCTGGTGCCCGGTGCGATCATGCTCGGCATGCTCTGGTACGCGCTGGAACCACAGCCGATGAAGCTCGCGCTGCTGCGCGACGGCGACTGGGCCGGCATCATCACCATGGCGATCGGCCTCTCCGCGCTTCAAACCGTACTGGAGGAAGGTAACAAGGACGACTGGTTCGGCTCGCCCTTCATCGTCAAGCTGTCCGTCATCGCTGCGGTTGCGCTGACCGCGTTCGTCATCATCGAGCTGAGCGTCGACAAGCCGCTTCTGAACTTGCGCCTCCTGGTCCGCCGCAATTTCGGCTTCGCGATATTGGCGAACTTCCTGCTCGGCATCGCGCTCTACGGTTCCGTGTTCATCCTGCCGCAATATTTGTCACGCATCCAGGGCTACAATGCCGAGCAGATCGGCATGGTGCTGGCCTGGACCGGGCTGCCGCAGCTTCTCTTCATTCCGCTGGTGCCGCGCCTGATGCAGCGCTTCGATGCGCGGATCGTGATCGGAATCGGCTTCGTTCTGTTCGCGGCCTCCAACTTCATGAACATCTACATGACCAGCGACTACGCTGCCGATCAGCTCTTGTGGCCCAATGTTGTCCGCGCGATCGGCCAGGCGCTGGTCCTGACGCCGCTGTCGGCGGTCGCGACATCAGGCATCGAGCCGGAGAATGCGGGCTCGGCCTCCGGCCTGTTCAACATGATGCGTAATCTCGGCGGCGCCGTCGGCATCGCGTTGTTGCAGACCGTGTTGACCAAGCGCGAGCAGTATCACT
Organism: Bradyrhizobium sp. UFLA05-108; assembly: GCF_059803455.1. Lineage (NCBI taxonomy): Bacteria > Pseudomonadati > Pseudomonadota > Alphaproteobacteria > Hyphomicrobiales > Nitrobacteraceae > Bradyrhizobium > Bradyrhizobium sp. UFLA05-108. The sequence continues at coordinate 2,673 of NZ_JBANAZ010000011.1, forward strand.
CCAACGTGCTGATGCAGTCGGTCTCGATGTTCGAGCAGGCGACCCGGACGCGGCTCGAACAACTGACCCAGTATTTCGTCAATCACGGCGTCGTCGATCGCACCGATGCGGCGCACCGCGCCTATGTCGCGATCGGCCATGTCGTGCAGAAGCAGGCCTTCATCCTCGCCTTCAGCGACACCTTTTACCTGCTCGGCGCGGCGCTGATCGTCGCGCTGATCGCCTCCCTCTTCCTGAAGAAGCCCGGCCATGTTTCGGCGGGCGGAGCCCACTGACCAAACCAAGGAGAACGACCATGAAGCCGCGCATGAATTTCTTCCAGGCTGCCCCCGACACGATCAAGGCCCTGAACGCGCTGGAGACCCAGATCCAGTCGACGGGCCTCGAGAAATCGCTGATCGAGATCGTCAAGATCCGCGCCTCGCAAATCAACGGCTGCGCCTTTTGCATCAACATGCACACCGAGGACGCACGTAAGCGCGGCGAGACCGAACAGCGCATCTATCTGCTCAATGCCTGGCGCGAATCCCCGCTCTATACCGATCGCGAGCGCGCGGCACTGGCCTGGACCGAGTCGGTGACCCTGATCTCCGAGACGCACGCACCCGACGACGTCTACGAGCAGGTCCGCGCGCAGTTCTCCGAGGAGGAGACGGTGAACCTGACCATGCTGATTGCGACGATCAATGCCTGGAACCGGCTCGCGATCTCGTTCCGTTCGATCCATCCCGTGAAGGTGAAGGCGTCGGTGGCGTGAGGGGCGGGACGCCCCTCACGGGCAATTCTCGTAGGGTGGGCAAAGCGAAGCGTGCCCACCACTTCTATCGCACTCGTGGAGAGATGGTGGGCACGGCGCAAGCGCGCCTTTGCCCACCCTACGATAGCTGAGTATGTGGCTTAAACCCCCGTCGCTTTCGCAAACTCCACGTAGATCTCACGCAGCCGTGTCGCCATCGGGCCAGGCTTGCCGCCGCCGACCTGCTTGCCGTCGATCGCGACCACCGGCTGCACGAAGAGAGAGGCGCTGGTGATGAAGGCTTCCTTGGCGGCGAGCGCTTCAGCGACGGTGAAGGCGCGCTCCTCGACGCGGAGCTGGCGCTCTTCGGCGAGTGCAACCACGGCCTTGCGGGTGCAGCCGGGCAGGATGGAATTCGAATTCTGCCGCGTCACGATGACGTCGTCCTGGGTCAGGATGAACGCCGACGACGAGCCGCCCTCGGTGACAAAGCCGTCTTCGAGCATCCAGGCTTCACCCGCGCCGGCTTCGGCGGCGGCCTGCTTTGCCAAGACTTGCGCCAGCAGCGCCACGCTCTTGATGTCGCGCCGTTCCCAGCGGATGTCAGGCACCGTGATGACGTTGATGCCGGTCTTGGCCGAGGCCGCATTGACGATGTCCTTCTCGGACACGAACATGACCAGCGTCGGCTTGACGTCGCCCTTGGGGAAAGCGAAATCGCGCCCCGCGTCGGCGCCGCGCGTCACTTCGAGATAGACGAGGCCATTGGCAAGCTTGTTGCGTGCGACGAGCTCCTTCTGGATCCCGGTGATGCGCTCGACCGTCTCGGGCAGCTTGAGCTTGATCTCGCCGACGGAGCGTTCGAGGCGCGCCAGGTGCGAGGCATTGTCCACCAGCTTGCCGTCGAGCACGGCAGCGACCTCATAGATGCCGTCGGCGAACAGGAAGCCACGATCGAGGACGGAGATTTTGGCTTCCGAAAGCGGGACGAAAGAGCCGTTGACGTAGGCGATCGAGTCCAAGGCAGGTCTCCTGTCGGGAATGCGGGAATTGCCTGCTCCTATACGAAATTCGCGGGCGGCGATAAACCCTCAACTGTCATTCCGGGGCGCGACGAAGCAAATGAGCCCGGAATCCATAACCACCGCTCGCTGTCATGGATTCCGTGCCTGGCCGTGCGGGCCATCCCCATTGCGCAATGGGGATGAAGACGGAGTTAGTGAGAGAGAATCTTCGACAAGAACTTCTGTGCGCGGTCGCTTCTGGGCTTGCCGAAGAAGTCGTCCTTCGGGGCGTCCTCGACGATCTCGCCACGGTCCATGAAGATCACGCGGTTGGCGACCTTGCGGGCAAAGCCCATTTCGTGGGTGACGACCATCATGGTCATGCCTTCGCGGGCGAGGTCGACCATGACGTCCAGCACCTCGCTGATCATCTCGGGATCGAGGGCGGAGGTCGGCTCGTCGAACAGCATGGCGATGGGATCCATCGCGAGCGCGCGCGCGATGGCAACACGCTGTTGCTGGCCGCCGGAGAGCTGCGCCGGAAACTTCTGCGCCTGCTCCTTCAAGCCGACGCGCTCCAGAAGCTGCATGCCCTTGGCCATCGACTTGTCGTGACCCCGCCCCAGCACCTTCTCCTGCGCAAGGCAGAGATTGTCGATGATCTTCAGGTGTGGGAAGAGCTCGAAGTGCTGAAACACCATGCCGACGCGCGAGCGGAGCTTTGGCAGATCGGTCTTGGAATCATTGACCTTGGTGCCGTCAACCGTGATATCGCCCTTCTGGAAGGGCTCCAGCGCATTGACGCATTTGATCAGCGTGGATTTGCCCGAGCCCGAAGGGCCGCAGACGACCACCACCTCGCCCTTGGCGACATTGGTGGTGCAATCCTTCAGCACCTGGAACGAGGTGCTGTACCATTTGTCGACGTGACTGATCTCGATCATGTGTGACTCAAGCGTATCAACGAATGCGGATCACCTCTCCCATAGGGAGAGGTCGACGCGCAGCGTCGGGTGAGGGTTCAGGTCTATCGATGGAGCGAAACCCCTCACCCGGATCGCTGACGCGATCCGACCTCTCCCTATGGGAGAGGTGAGGGGCACCGCATTTCGAAATCTCAGGTTCACAATCCACCTAGCGGATGATGGCGATGCGCGACTGCAGGCGACGAACGCCGAAGGACGCAATGCAGGAGATGGTGAAGTAGACGACGGCGGCGAACAGGTACATCTCGACGAGACGCCCGTCGCGCTGCGCGACCTTGCTCGCCGCGCCCAGGAAATCCGTGATCGAGAGCACGTAGACCAGCGAGGTGTCCTGGAACAGCACGATGGTTTGCGTGATCAGCACGGGCAGCATGTTGCGGAACGCCTGCGGCAGCACGACGTAGCGCATGGTCTGCGCATAGGTCAGGCCGAGTGCGTTCGCCGCGGCCGGCTGCCCGCGCGAGATCGACTGAATGCCGGCGCGCATGATCTCGGAGAAATACGCCGCCTCGAACATGATGAAAGTGATGAGCGAGGAGGCGAACGCGCCGACCTTGATCGGCCGCGGCGCGCCGGTCAGCCACTGCCCGATATAGGGCACCAGGAAGTAGAACCAGAAGATGACCAGCACCAGCGGCAGCGAGCGCATGAAGTCGACATAGAGACCGGCGATGCGGCCGAGCAGCTTGTAGCCGGACAGCCGCATCAATGCGATTGCCGTGCCGAAGACCAGGCCGCCGAGCGCGGCGAGCGCGGTCAGCATCAGCGTGAACGTCATGCCCTCGTAGAACAGATAGGGCAGCGCGCGGCGGATGACGTCGAAATCGAAATTGCCGAGCATCGCTATTTCCCCGTGATGTAGCCGGGGATCGCGACCCAGCGCTCGAGGAAGCGCATTGCGGTCACGACAACGGCGTTGACGAGGAGATAGAGGATGGTCGCGGCGGTGAAGGCCTCGAACACCTGGAACGAGAATTCCTGCATCGAGCGCGCCTGCCCGGTCAATTCCAGCAGGCCGATGGTGATGGCCACCGCGGTGTTCTTGATGGTGTTGAGAAACTCGGAGGTCAGCGGCGGCAGGATGATGCGGAACGCCATCGGCAGCAGCACGTAGCGATAGCCCTGCACGGTCGTCAGGCCCAGCGCGGTCGCCGCCATCCGCTGCCCGCGCGGCAGCGAGCCGATGCCGGCCTGCAATTGCACGGCGACGCGCGCCGACATGAACAGGCCGACGCCGATCGCCGCCGTCCAGAACGGCGCGTTCGGCAGTTGCTTCAGCCACAGACCGGCGGCCTTCGGCAGCATTTCCGGCAGCACGAAGAACCACAGGAAGAGCTGCACCAGCAGCGGCATGTTGCGGAAGAACTCGACCCAGCAAAAGCCGAACCAGTAGGCGGCCTTCGACGGCAGCGTGCGCATCACGCCGACGATCGAGCCGGTGATCAGCGCGATGATCCAGGCCAGCACCGCGGTCTCGAGCGTCAGCACCAGTCCCGACAACAGCATGTCGAGATAGGTGCCTGTGCCCATCGGGTTCGGCTGGAAGAAAATTCCCCAGTTCCAGTTGTAGTTCACGAGTCCCCCGCGCGAACGCGACAATCACAGATACTGTTAGCGTCTATGCAAATGTCCGGCCATTCCCTCTCCAGAATGGCCGGACAATGCTCCTGATCCCTTGGGACCGAGGCTTACTTATAGTCGTCCGGGTTCGGCGAGTCCGACGGCTTGGCGAACTCGTTCTTCAATTCGGCCGAGATCGGCGTGTTGAGGTTCAGGCCCTTCGGCGGGATTTTGGCGGTGAACCACTTGTCGTAGATCTTCTGGCCCTCGCCGCTGGTGTAGAGCGCCGCGGTCGCCGCATCCACCACCTTCTTGAAGGCAGCATCGTCCTTGCGCAGCATGATGCCGTAGGGCTCGGGCTTGGAGAACGCGTCCTTGGAGACTTCATAATCGGCCGGGCTCTTCGAGCCGGCGACGAGGCTTGCGAGCAGGATGTCGTCCATCACGAAGGCGACGGCGCGATCGGTCTCCACCATCAGGAAGGCTTCGGCGTGGTCCTTGGCCGGAATGATGTTGGCGCCCAGGCCCTTCGCGACGTTGGCTTCGGTGAGCTGCTTGATGTTCGTGGTCCCGGCGGTCGAGACCACCGTCTTGCCCTTCAGATCGTCGATCGACTTGAGGCCGCTCGACTTCTTGTAGACGTAGCGGCTCGCGGTCAGGAAGTGGGTGTTGGTGAAGGCGACCTGTTTCTGCCGCTCGGCATTGTTGGTGGTCGAGCCGCATTCGAGGTCGATGGTGCCATTGGCCATCAGCGGAATGCGGGTGGCCGAGGTCACCGGGTTGAGCTTGACCTCGAGCTTGTCGAGCTTGAGCTCCTTCTTCACGGCGTCGACGATCTTGTAGCAGATGTCCATCGCAAACCCGACGGGCTTCTGGTTGTCGTCGAGATAGGAGAACGGGATCGAGGAATCGCGGAAGCCAAGCGTGATGGCCCCGGTATCCTTGATGTTCTTGAGCGTGCCGGTCAGCTCCTCGGCACTGGCCTGGCTCACGACCATAGTGGCGGCGAGCGCGAGGCCGAAGTTACGGAAATGTTTCACTTTTTTCTCCCCTTACGGAATGGCGGCCGGATGCTTGCATAAATCGGGCCGGATTAGAATGTGACTTTCGGAGCCCTTCACCTAGCCGAGCGGACGGGGTAGCTCCCCGAGGTCCCAGAACAGACCGGCCATGACGGTCAGCGCCTCCTCTGTCAATGGCATCAGGATGTGCTCGTTTGGCGCATGCTGGGAGCAGCCGGGATAGGAATGCGGCACCCAGATCGTCGGCAGGCCCAAAATCTCGGAGAACACGTCGTTCGGCAATGAGCCGCCGAAATTCGGCAGGATCGCCGGCGCTTTGCCGGTCGTCGCTTGCACGGAGTCCGCGGCCCATTTGATCCAGGGGCTGTCGAAATCGGTGCGCGAGGCGGCAAAGCTCTGCGCCGCCCGCACCTCGACCATCGGAAATCCCTTTGCGGCGAGATGGGCGCGGATCGCGTCGATCATACCGTCGATCTTCGTGCCGACCACGAAGCGCAGTTGCAGCACGGCGTTGGCGTGGCCGGGAATCGCATTTGCCGGCTTCTCGATGTTGCCCGACGACATCGCCAGCACTTCGAGTGTGTTCCAGGCATAGAGCCGCTCCGCTGCCGACAATCCGTCCTCGCCCCAGTTTTCGGCGAGCGTAGGCTCGTCTTCCGTCGGCTCGACTTTAACGTCAGCAAGGATGGTGCGGATCTGGTTCGTGAGGCGCGGCGGCTTCAGGGCCTCGAGCTGGAGGCGGCCATGGCCGTCGACCAGCGTGGAAATCGCGTTCACCAGGATCGTCGCCGGGTTGGCGAGCACGCCACCCCAATTGCCTGAGTGATTTCCGCCATCGCGCAGGTTGACGTCGAGGTGGATGCGGATGCCGCCGCGGCAGCCGAGGAACAGCGTCGGGCGATCCGCCGACAGGCGCGGCCCGTCGGAGGCCATGAAGAGATCGGCCTTCAGCGCCTCGCGGTTGAGATCGCAGACCTTGCCGAGATCGGGCGAGCCGATCTCCTCGCCCATCTCGACGACGAATTTGGCGTTGAAGCCGAGCTTGCCGCCGCGTGCCGCGCGCACCGCGCGAAGTGCGGCCATGTTGATGCTGTGCTGGCCCTTGTTGTCGGCGGTGCCGCGTCCATAGACGCGAATACCTGATGTCGTCGTGCGCCAGGGATCGCGATTGTCGCGCCACTCGCCCTCCATGCCGTCGACGACGTCGCCATGGCCATAGATCAGAACGGTCGGCGCGGACGCGCTCTCGATATGCTCGGCAATCAGGAACGGCGCCTTGCCGCTCGGCGATTCCACCAGCCGGCTCGCGAAGTCGAGCGCGGCAAAGGCAGGCTGCATCTCCTGTTCCAGATAGGCACGCAGCTCGGCGCCGCGCGAGGCGCTCTGGCTCTCGGTGCGATAGGCGACGCGGCGGTCGAGCTCTGCGAGGAACGCCCCGGATGAGAAATCCTCACGGGCGCGGGCGATGGCGTCGGCTCTGGTCATTTCGTTCTTTGTCAAGCCTGGATTTGGAACAAGCGTAGCGGGATACGCCGTCTTTCGGAAGTGGCGGGGGTTGGCAATTGACTCTTGCTAATGGCCGGAGCTTCTTGAATTTGGCCCTTGCCGAGAGCAAGCCGGATGCAAGAACTTGGCCAACTGCCCGGCACCGATAGCATCGAGGCAAGTCCAGGTATAGTGGCGCCGAGGGACAAGCATGGCAAAAGAAATTCGGCTCAACGCCTTTGCGATGAATTGCGTCGCGCATCAATCGCCGGGCCTGTGGACCCATCCGCGCGACCGCACCGCCGAATACAATCGCCTGCCCTACTGGATCGATCTGGCGAAGACGCTGGAGCGCGGCCGCTTCGACGGCTTGTTCCTGGCCGACGTGCTCGGCGTCTATGACGTCTATGGCAACAGCCCCGATGCCGCACTACGCAACGCAGCGCAAACGCCGTCGAACGAGCCGCTGCTGCTGCTCTCGGCGATGGCCGCGGTGACGCAGAATCTCGGTTTTGGCGTTACCTCCAACCTCTCCTTCGAGCCGCCCTATCCCTTCGCGCGGCGGATGTCGACGCTCGACCATCTGACCGAGGGGCGGATCGGCTGGAACGTCGTCACCGGCTATCTCGACAGCGCGGCGCGCGCCGCCGGCAAGGACAAGCAGACCGCGCATGATGATCGCTACGACATTGCCGACGAATATATGGAGGTCGTCTACAAGCTCTGGGAAGGAAGCTGGGAGGATGATGCGGTGCTGCGCGACCGCGCGCGCGGCATCTTCACCGATCCGGCAAAGGTGCATCGCGTCGCGCATGAGGGCAGGAATTTCCGGCTCAACAACACGATTCATCTGAGCGAGCCGTCGCCGCAACGCACGCCCGTGCTCTACCAGGCCGGCACCTCGCCGCGCGGCCGGCAGTTCGCGGCCCAGCATGCCGAATGCGTGTTCATGTCCGGACCATCCGCGAAGGTGATCGCACCGCGCGTTGCTGCCATCCGTCAGACGGCGGCCGAGCTCGGGCGCAACCCGGCCGAGATCCTGATGTTCTCGATGATGACGCTGATCCTCGGGCGGACCGAGACTGAGGCGAAGGAGAAATACGCCGACTACCGCCGCCACATCAGCCCCGAAGGCGCACTGGCCCTGATGTCCGGTTGGACCGGCGTCGATTTTTCCGGCTACGAGCTCGATCAGCAGGTCCGTCACGTGCAGAACGATGCCGGCCGCAGCGCGATGGACAACGTCACCCGCGCCGATCCCGATCGCGTCTGGACCGTGCGCAACGTCATCGAGCATGTCGGCATCGGCGGTGCCGGCCCGGTCGTGGTGGGAACGCCGGAGATGGTCGCCGACAGGATCGAGGAATGGTTCGAGGCCACCGACGTCGACGGGCTGAACGTAGCGTTTGCGATCTCGCCCGGCGATTTCGAGGATATCGCCGACATGCTGGTGCCGGAGCTGACCCGGCGCGGCCGCTACAAGGCGGAGTACGCGAAGGGCACGCTGCGGGAAAAACTGTTCGGAGGAGGCCGCGCCCGGCTCACCGCGCCGCACCCGGCCGCGGGTTATCGGGTGGGGAGGAAAGGGTAGGCTGGCTACTTTGCATGGGGTTGTTTTTCAGATTTTTGTCTCGATTGCGGGTCCTGGCTTTCGCCAGGACGACATTGGGGAAGCCTCGTACCCTACACCTTCCCGTCCACCATCACCTCGATCAGCTTGGTGCCGGGGCGGTTGAAGGCGGACGACAGCGTGGACTTCAACTCGGCAGGATCGTTCACCCTGATCGCCTCGCATCCCAGTGACCGCGCGATCCCGGCAAAATCCACCGGCGGGTCGACGAAATCCATGCCGACGTAATTGTCATCGCCGTGGAAGGCGAGCAGGCGTTGCTTGATGATGCGGTAGCCACCATTGTTGGCGATCACGATCGTCAACGGCAGCTTGTGGTGGGCGGCGGTCCAGAGCGACTGGATCGAATACATCGCGCTTCCATCGCCGGAGAAGCAGACCACAGGCCGCATTGGGTTGGCCAGGCTGATGCCGACGGAGGCCGGCAGGCCCCAGCCGATGCCGCCGGAGGCAAGGCCGTGATAGCCGTAGCGGTCGCGATGCGGGCGCAGGCTCGCGATCTGGCGGCCGGAGGTGAGGCCCTCATCCACGAGGATGGCGTTGTCGGGCATCGCCTCGACCATTTGCAACGTCAGCCAGTCGGGGTCGATAGGCGAGCGGTCCCTCGCCTTCGTGATCTGCTCGACCAGCGCGGCGCGGCGTGCGGTCCAGTTCTTCGGCGCAAGTTCGGCGAGACGTTCTTTCGCGCGCCGCTCCAGCGCCGCGCCACCCATTTCCTTGAGCACCGGCATCAACGCGCGCAGCGTTTCCCTCACGTCAGCCTTGAGCGCGATCTCCGCGCCAAAATTCTTGGCGATCTCCCAATCGGCGAGACCAACCTGCACGATGGATAGTCCATCCGGCAGCGGGTCGACCTCGCTGTAGACCGACATCCGCAACGGATCGCCGCCCAGCGCGATGAGCAGATCGTAAGACGCAAGCGTATCGCGCGCCACCTTCTGGAGGCGCGCAAGCGTACCGACGAAACTCGGGCTCTCGGAGAGAAAATGCGCGCCATAGGCCGTGGACGATTGATAGGCGGCTGCCCCCAAGAGCTCCGCGAGTGAGGCGGCTTCCTTCAGCGCGTCGCTCTTGACCACCTCGTCCATCGTGACGATGACGGGACGCTCGGCCTTCAGGAGTCGTGCGGCGAATGCCTTCAACGCCTCATCAGACGGCCTTGTGTGCGCATCGATGCGGGTGGAACGGCTAAGATCAATGCCCGCTTCGCTATTGAGGATGTCGCCGGGCAACGAGATAAACACGGGGCCGGTCGGCGGCGTGGTCGCGACCTTGGCGGCGCGGCGCACGATGCGCGGCAGGTCCTCCAGGCGCGTCACCTCGACCGCCCATTTCACCAACGGTTCGGCCATCCGCACCAAAGGCCCATAAAGCACCGGCTCCATCAGGCCATGCCCCTGCTCCTGCTGGCCTGCGGTCAAAATCATCGGCGTGCCCGTGAACTGCGCGTTGTAGAGCGAGCCCATGGCATTGCCGAGGCCGGGCGCGACATGGACGTTGCAGGCGACAAGTTGTCCGGAGGCGCGGCTGAAGCCGTCGGCGATCGCAACCACCAGGCTTTCCTGCATCGCCATCACATAGGTGAGATCGAGATGGTCCTTCAGCGCATGCATGATCGGCAATTCGGTGGTGCCGGGATTCCCGAACAGATGCGTGATGCCTTCGTCCTTGAGCAGCGCGAGAAAAGCAGAGCGGCCGGTGATACGGTTCTTCATGTTTCCTCCTGATCTCACGGACGTTGCCGGAGGGCGGGACATGATGGCCGAAGTCGAAGCACGCGCGCAAGGAAGCGCGGTCATGGCTGCGTTGCATGGAAGCGGCAAACTTTCGCTCGCGTGTCCCGGACGCGGCGCAGCATCATGAGCGCGTTTACGCGCATCTTCGACGCTATGGTGATGCGACGCTGAGCCGGGCCCCCTCGCGCACCGCTGTTGCATAGGCCCCGGCTCGGCAGTGCGGCACTTCGCGCCGCACTGCGTCCAGGGCACGAAAGCGGGGCTACATCTCCTCGCGCCCGAGTTCGAACGGGTCCTCGCCGCTAGCGCGCTTCTTCTTTTTCGAGCGCTGCCAGACCACGCCGGGAAAGCCCTTCAGCGGCACCAGCGGCTCGCCGGTATAGGCCCATTCCTGGAGCTCGTCGATCGCGATGTGATAGAGCGGCTGGCGGCCGGTGCGCTCGTTGAACAGTGCGCGGGGAATGTTGACCATGTGCGGGCCGCGCGGGCGCTCATAAGCGATCGGCGTGCCGCAATGCGAACAGAAGCTGCGCGCAGTCCTGGTCGCCTTGTCCTCATAGCGTGTGATCGCGGCTTTTCCGGAGGTGATGCGAAAGCGCTTCTTCCAGCTTCCGACGTAGGTCGCATAGGCCGCGCCATGGGCGCGGCGGCTGGCTGCGGAGTGATCGTGCCAGGCCCAGCGCGCAGGGATGTCGATCTCGAAGGTGACCTTGCCGCACAGGCATTGTCCGGTGGCGGTTCCTGCGGCGACTGCGGCTTTGGCCATGGTGCGTCCCTCATCGTCATTGCGAGGGCAGCGAAGCAATCCAGAAACGCATCCGCGGAAAGACTCTGGATTGCTTCGCTACGCTCGCAATGACGGAGATTGGGTTTTCCGTGGGAGCAATCAATGTAGACCCGTTACCCCGGAGGAGCGAAGCGCAATCCGGGCATGTCAGCGTCAAGCCGGCGTCAGCTCGTCATACACCGGATAATCCGTGTACCCCTTCTCCTCGCCGCCGTAGAACGTCGCGCGATTGTAGGGTGTGATCGGATAGTCGTGCTGGAGGCGGCGCGGCAGATCCGGGTTGGAGATGAAGATGCGACCGAACGCGACGATGTCGGCGTGGCCGTCGGCGATCGCGGCATTCGCCGTTTCGCCGGTGAAGCCTCCGGCAGCGATCAGGAGGCCGTTATAGAGCGGCCGCAACAGCACCATCGCCGATGGCACATTCTGCCAATTGACGTCGGCGCGGCCCGCGCCGCTGGAACGCGGCTCGATGACATGCAGGTAGGCAAGGCCGAGCTTGTCCAGCGCTTTCACGACAAGCGTGTAGAGCGGCATCGGGTCCGGCTCGCCGGAATCATTGGCGATGCCGTACGGCGAGAGCCGTACGCCGACGCGGTTCGCACCCCAGACGTCGATCGCGGCCTGCGTGACCTCGAGCAGCAGGCGCGCGCGATTTTCGATCGAGCCGCCATATTCATCGGTGCGCTGGTTGCTGCGCGACTGCAAAAACTGCTCGAGCAGATAGCCGTTGGCGCCATGGATCTCGACGCCGTCGAATCCGGCAGCGAGCGCGTTCTTCGCAGCCTGCCGGAATGCCTCAACGATGCCCTTGACCTCCTCGGTTTCGAGCGCGCGCGGCGTCTCATAGTCGGCGATCTTGCCGTCGGCGGTCATCGCCTTCATGCCCTCGGCCTTGATCGGAAGCGCAGATGGCGCAACAGGCAGCTCCCCGCCGTGGAAGGAGGAATGCGAGACGCGGCCAACGTGCCAGAGCTGGAGGAAGATGATGCCGCCCTTGGCGTGCACGGCGTCGACGACCTTGCGCCAGCCCGCGATCTGCGCATCTGAATAGATGCCCGGCGTGGCGGGGTTGCCGCGGCCGCGCGAGAGCACGGGCGAGGCTTCGGCGATGATAAGGCCGCCCGGCGTGGCGCGCTGGCCATAATATTCGGCATTGAGGTTGCGCGGCGCAAAGCTCTCGCGCTCGGCCCGCATGCGTGTCAACGGCGCCATCGCGACACGATGCGCAAGCTTGCATGGACCGACTTGCAACGGTTGAAACAACGCCGGGAATTTCATGCTGGCCCCGAATGGCTATGGAAGGATAGGGATCATATAGCGAGGGGCGGCCACCAGAAAAGGTGCCGCCCCTGCAAACGGAATTTTCCGTCCCACGAGATGTGGGACGGAAACGGGCATTACGCCGTCTTGATCCAGACGGCCTTCACGTTGAGATATTCCTCGACGTGCTGCTTGCCGGACTCCCGGCCATAGCCGCTCATCTTGTACCCACCGAACGGAACGGCCGGATCCATCGCCTGATAGCAATTCACCCACACCGAGCCGGCGCGCAGCGACTTTGCAACGTGATGCGCCTTGCTGACGTCACGCGTCCACAGACCCGAGCCGAGGCCGAACATCGTCGCATTGGCGCGCTTGACGAGCTCATCCATGTCCTTGAAGGCGATCGCAGAGATCACGGGGCCAAAGATCTCCTCCTGCGCGATGCGCATGTTGTCCTGGACACCTGCGAATACCGTCGGCGAGACGAAGTAGCCCTTGGCGAGCGCGCCTTCGGTGACGCGGCCGCCGCCGGCAAGCGCCTTGGCGCCTTCCTTCTGGCCGACATCGAGATAGCCGGTGACGCGCTCGAGCTGCTGCTCGGAGACCAGCGGGCCGATCTGGGTGTTGGGATCGAGACCGTTGCCGACCTGCAGCTTCTTGCCGAACTCGGCGACGCGGCCGACGAACTCGTCGTAGATCGCCTGCTCGACGAACAGCCGCGTGCCGGCGCTGCAGATCTGCCCGGAATTGGCGAACACCGCCATCGCCGCGCCCGGCACGGCCGCGTCGAGATCGGCGTCCGCAAACACGATGTCCGGCGACTTGCCGCCCAGCTCGAGCGAGACGCGCTTGAGGTTGCCGGCCGAGGCGCGGATGATCGATTGGCCCGTGATGTGCGAGCCGGTGAAGGCGACCTTGTCGACATCGTGGTGCGAGGCAAGCGCCGCGCCGGCGGTCTCGCCATAGCCCGGCACGACATTGATGACGCCGGGCGGCACGCCGGCTTCGAGCGCGAGCTCGGCGATGCGCAGCGAGGTCAGCGGCGCTTCCTCGGCTGGCTTCAGCACCACGGTGCAGCCGGTCGCAATCGCCGGCCCGATCTTCCAGATCGTCGCGGTGAATGGGCCGTTCCAGGGAATGATGGCGCCGACGACGCCGACCGGTTCCTTCAGCGTGTAGGAGAATATCGCGCCGGGCAGCGAGTTCTCGATGGTCTCGCCATGGATCGCGGTCGTCTGCCCCGCATAGTAGCGGAGCATGCCGAGCACGCGCAGCTTGTAGGAGCGGGTGCGGCTAACGGGCGCGCCCATGTCGAGCGTATCGAGCTGCGCCAATTCGTCGAAATTCTTCTCGATGAGGTCGGCGAGCTTGAGCAGCAGGTTCTGCCGCTCGAACGGCTTGACCTTGCCCCACTGTCCCTCGAAGGCTCGGCGCGCGGCCGCAACCGCACGGTCGATGTCTTCCTTGTCGCCCTCGGCGACGGTTGCGAGCAGCTCGCCGGTCGCGGGGTTGCGGGTCTCGAAGCGCTTGCCCGAGGCCGCATCGACCCATTTTCCGTCGATCAGCATCTGCTTGTACGACCCGTTGGCGAACGGATGGCGCGTGATCGGAATAGCCTGCGACACAGCCATGGCTGCACTCCCTCTGACTGACTTGATTGGGTTCGATCTGGGCGGGATCGTTAGATCGGCCAAAATACAGCGGTGCCGAATGGGCGTAAAGCCGGCGCGGAACGAAGACCTCCCATGCCGACTTGTGCATGGTCGCAGGATTGCCGTGCTATAGGTCGCTCGTCCTCTCATCTGCGCGCCGTGATCCGGAGTATTCCCATGCCGCACCCTGCCCTGTCAGCCAATAACGTTGCCGTGATAACGGGTGGTGCGTCCGGCATCGGTCTCGCCGCCGCGGAACAATTTGCAAGGCGCGGCATGAATCTGCATCGCCGACGTCGACTCGGTACGGCTGACGCAGGCCGAAACAAAGCTGTCATCGATCGCGCCCGGCGGCGCCGATCACGTGATGGCTGCCGTGGTTGATGTCAGCCGGCCGGAGAGCCTGACGGAACTGGAAGCCGCTGTGCAGAAACGCTTCGGCGGAACGGACGTGCTGATGAACAATGCCGGCATCCAGCCGGGCAGCACGATGTTCGGCGAGCCCGACACCTGGCAGCGCGTCGTCGACGTCAACATGTGGGGCATCATCAACAGTGCGCGCATCTTTGCGCCCAGCATGGCCGCACGCGGCAAGGCCGGCCTCATCATCAACACCGGATCGAAGCAAGGCATCACCACGCCGCCAGGCGATCCCGCCTACAACGTCTCGAAGGCCGGCGTGAAGGCGTTCACCGAGGCGCTCCAACACGAACTGCGAAACACCAGCGATTGCCGCATCACGTCACATCTCCTGATCCCCGGCTTCGCCTTCACCGGGCTCACCGCGCGCGGCCGCACCGAAAAACCGGCGGGCGCCTGGACGCCGGAGCAGACAGTCGATTTCATGATTGCTCGGCTCGAAGCCGGCGACTTCTACATTCTCTGCCCGGACAATGACGTGCCGCGCGAACTCGACGAGAAGCGCATGCTGTGGGCCGCCGGCGACATCGTCGAGAACCGCCCGGCGCTCTCGCGCTGGCATCCGGACTATGCGGAGGCGTTTGCAAAGTTCGTGAAAGGCAACTAGGCCTCGCCTCACCATAAGACCCTCATGGTGAGGAGCGCGAAACGCGTCTCCGGACGCATCGCCGGGCGAACCATGAGGCCCGACCGTGGCCAACATCCTTCGAGACGCCCGCTTCTCGCGAGCTCCTAGGATGAGGGGCCGAGCATTGATCGCGCGGGGTCGACTACAGCGTCTCTTGCTGCTGCCCGCATTGCTTGCAGGCGAACTTGACGCGGGTCTGGCCCTTGGGGGCCTGCACCCGGTTCGGTGCGCCGCACTTGCCGCAGAGCGTCTCGATGCGGGTCGTGCCCTGCTTGACGACGATGTTCTTCTTTTCCATCGTCTCGCGGATCAGGCGTTCGGCCTCCTCGCGCAAGGATTGTTTCGACAAAGCTCATCTCCGCCATGAATACGGGCGAGCCTTATCGCAGTTGCGTCGAAATCACAATCGGCAAAGCGGCCTCACACCTCGACGATCACATAGCTGTCTTCAATATGTACCGGAAAGGTCTCAGCGACATACGGGCCCTTCTGCAACTCCTCGCCGCGCTCCACCGCGACCGGATAAGACCGCACCTTTACCCGCGTCGGGTCGAACCAGGACTGGCCATTGCGCATGTCGAATTCCCAGCCGTGCCAGGGGCAGCGCAGGAGCTCGCCGACGCGTGAGCGCTGGTAGACGCCTGGCTCCGGGGAGGTGAGACGCGCGACGCAAGCCGCCTTGTCGAGCGGCGCGCCTTCATGAGGGCAGCGGTTCAACAGCGCGAAGAACTCGCCATTGACGTGGAACACGACGATGTCGCGGCCCGCGATATCGACGACCTTGTTGCCGCCGGGTGGGATCTCCGAGGTGCGGGCGACGATGTGACGGGCCATGCTGGTCTCAGAATTTGTAGACCGCGCGAGCGTTGGCGTTGAAGATCTTCCGCCGCTCGGCCTCGGAGAGCGGCGCCTTGAAGGCGAAGCGCGGATCGTCGAAGTCCCAGTGCGGATAGTCCGACGAGAACAGCAAGCGATCGATGCCGACCCATTCGATCAGCGATCGCAAATGCCGCGCCTCGTCGGGCTCGTCGATCGGCTGCGTCGTGAACCAGAAATGCTCGCGCACATATTCCGACGGCTTGCGCCTCAGATGCGGCACCTCGCGGCGGAAGCGCTCGAAGTGCTGGTCCATGCGCCACACCGCCGACGGGATCCAGCCAAAGCCGCCTTCGATGAAGACGATCTTCAGCTTGGGAAATCGTTCGGGCACGCCCTCGATGACGAGGCTTGCAAGCTGTGCCGCGACGGTGTGCGCATTCGACTGGTGCTCCTCGACGTAATAAGAGGGCCAGCCGCCACCCGTCGGCGCGTGCCCGCCATAGCCGCCGACATGGATGCCGAGCGGCAGGTCGAGCTCCTGTGCACGTTCGTAGATCGGCCAGTAGCGACGGCGCCCGAGCGGCTCGTTGGCACGCGGAGAGACGTTGATCTGGATGTATTCGCCGACCTTAGCGCAGCGATCGATTTCAGCGACCGCAAGGTCGGTGCCGTCCTGCCCGACCAGGATCGATGCCTTCAATCGGGGATCGCGATGCGACCAGAAGGCAAGCTGCCAGTCGTTGATGGCACGCTGGATCGCGGCGCCGAATTCGAGATTCTGCTGCGAGAAGATGAAGAGATCGAGCACCTGCAGGATCCCGAACTCGACGTCGAGCGGATCGAGATGCTGCTTGCGCATGAAGGCGAGATCGGAGCCCGGCGGCCCGCCGGTCGGCGGCCAGGCATCACGCCGCGCGATCAGGGGTGAGGAACGTGGATAGGGCGTCGTGAAGAGATAGGGCGTACGCAGATGACTGCCATATTCCCGGAGATGCTGCTGCCAGCGTTTCGGCAGAAACTCGTTGAGATCGTCAGCCGAGCGAAGGCTTGGATGAACGTCGCAATCGATGATCTTCAGCCGCGTCGCGGCGGACTTGTCTCCCTCCAGCTGCGGGCGGTCGATGACGTCGCTCATGCGATCCTCCGGATATTATTTTGCGCATGATCCTATCGGAAAACCGGCTCCCATTTTTCCGGATCATGCTAGTTCAGTTGCAACCGCCGAAATGTCTCCAGCGGATTGTCAACGCACATTTTCGCGATGATGCTCTTTGGCAGGTTCGGCGGGATCGGATCGTCGCCGTCAAACTGCCAATGCGGATAGTCCGACGCGAACAGGAACATCTTCTCGGAGCCGATCTGATCGATGATCTCCTCGACGCTTCTGGCATCCGCCGGCGCATCAAACGGCTGCATGGTGACGCGGACGTTGTCGCGAATGATCGCTGCCGGCTCGCGCTCGACCCAGGGCACCTCGACACGCACGCCACGCCAGGTCTTGTTGGCGCGCCACATGAAGGCGGGCAGCCAGCTCACGCCCGATTCCATCAGCACGACCTTGAGATCTGGGAATTTGCCGAACACGCCTTCATAGATCAGGCTGAGGAGCTGGGCCTGAAAGGCCTGCGCCTCGACGAAGTAATATTCGTAGCGATGCGACGGCCAACCGGCCGAACTCGGCGCGTAGCGATATTGCGTGCCGGCGTGGATCGCGAGCGGCAGGCTGTACTTCTCGGCAAGCCGATAGACTGGCCAGAAGTGGCGGCGGCCGAGCAGCGTCTCGCCCTGCGCCAGCACAAGGATGGACACAAAGCGGTTGTCGCCGGCACGCCGCTCGATCTCCTCCATGGCGAGATCCGGCGCCTGCATCGGCACGACGATGGACGCCCGCAGGCGCGGATCGCGCGACAGCCATTCGGCAGCGATCCAGTCATTGATCGCCTTGCAGAAGTCCGCAGCCATGTAGGGATCGTAGACGGCCTGCGCGCCATAGAGCACGTTGAGGATGGCGTGGCTGGCGCCGAGTTGATCGAACGTGCCCTTCTGCACCATCGCAAGGTCAGAGCCCGGCCTTGCGCCGCTCGAGGGGCGCCAGTCGGCGCGGCCGGAGAGCGGCATGCTCGGCGGATAGCTGGTGAGATCGAGCCCGTCGATCGCGCGGCTCACCACCTGCTCTTTCCAATGATCGCTGAGATAGGGGAGCAGCGTGGTGCGGGTGCCCCCGACCGCCGGGTGGACATCGCAATCGATGCGCGTCGCCGCCATGGAAAGCTTCCTCGGGCAATCTTTATTGGCGGCGTTGTTCACACCGCGTCCTCAGACTGCTCCGCCGAGGCAGGAATCGCAAGGCACGTGGCCGGAGCGTTAGACATGCCTCCGATGCGTGTTCGCACCTGCAACACGTCCCCGAGTACATCTGCACGCTCAACAACGCTCCAGCCAATGGCTAAAATTTCGCCTGTCGCATGGCGCCCCATGAGCTTAGCCTTCACGTAGCATCCGCCCCCTCCCTTCCCCGGAGTTCCCATGTCCCTCCTCATCCGCGGCGGCACTGTCGTCAATCATGATCATTCGCGACGTGCGGACGTGCTGATCGACGGAGACACCGTCGTCGCGGTTGGCGCATCGATCGATGCGCCGGCGGGCACCGAAATGATCGACGCCGGCGGCTGCTTCGTGATCCCGGGCGGCATCGATCCGCACACTCATCTCGAAATGCCATTCATGGGCACGGTCACGGCCGATGATTTCGAATCCGGCACCAAGGCGGCGCTGACCGGCGGCACCACCATGGTGGTGGATTTCTGCCTGCCCGATCCCGGTCAGTCGATGCTCGCGGCCTATCAGGAGTGGCGGCACAAATCCGAGAAGGCGGCAAGCGACTACGGCTTCCACATGGCGGTGACGTCATGGTCGAAGCAGATCTTCGACGAGATGGAGACCGTGGTCAAAACCTACGGCATCAACACCTTCAAGCATTTCATGGCCTACAAGGGCGCGCTGATGGTGAACGACGACGAGCTGTACAACTCGTTCGCGCGCTGCGCCCATCTCGGCGCCATGCCGGTGGTGCACGCCGAGAACGGCGACGTCGTGGCGCTGATGCAGGAGGCGTTGATTGCGCGCGGCATCACCGGCCCCGAAGGCCACGCCTATTCGCGGCCGCCGGAGGTGGAGGGCGAGGCCACCAACCGCGCCATCATGATCGCCGACATGACGGGAACGCCGGTCTATATCGTGCACACGAGTTGCCGCGAGGCGCACGAGGCGATCGCGCGGGCGCGCGCGGCGGGAAAGCGCGTCTATGGCGAGCCGCTGATCCAGCATCTGCTGCTGGATGCCGGCGAATATGCGAGCAAGGACTGGGACCATTCCGCGCAGCGCGTGATGTCGCCGCCGTTCCGCGACAAGTCGCACCAGGACAGCCTGTGGGCCGGCCTGCAATCCGGCTCGCTCCAAGTGGTCGCGACCGACCACTGCGCCTTCACGACCGAGCAGAAACGGTTCGGCCGCGACGACTTCCGCAAGATCCCCAACGGCACCGGCGGGCTCGAAGACCGCTTGGCCCTGCTGTGGACGGCAGGCGTCTCCACGGGGCGATTGACGAAGGAAGAGTTCGTCGCGGTGACCTCGGCCAACATCGCCCGCATCCTCAACATCTACCCACGCAAGGGCGCGGTCGCCGTCGGTTCGGATGCCGACCTCGTCGTGTGGGATCCCAAAGCGCACAAGACGATCACTGCCAAACGCCAGATGAGCCGCATCGACTACAACGTCTTCGAAGGGTTTTCCTGCACCGGTGGACCTGCGGTGACGGTCTCGCGTGGCCGGATCGTCTGGAAGGATGGCAACCTGCGTGCCGAAGCCGGCGACGGCCGCTATGTCGAACGTCCGGCGTTCTCGCCGGTGCATGTCGCCAATTCGACCTGGAAGGAGCTGACCGCACCGCGCGGCGTGGAGCGCGGGGCGGTGACGCCGTAGCGCTGCCTTAAGGTTCAGTCGTCAGGCGAGCACGCCCGAGGCGCACTTCACTTGCGCGGAGCGCGGCAACGTCGACCCCGCCCCGTCGCGATCCCTCCGGCGCGCAGTCAAAAACCCGATGAAACTGCGCGGGGGAGCGCCAGTCGGACGCTTCCACCGGCCGAGCAGAAGACGTTCGTCGCCAACATCCTGTCCGATGCCGAGCGGCTGGAAGCGATGGCGCAGCGGCTGCGTGAGCTGGCA
This sequence comes from Bradyrhizobium sp. UFLA05-108, assembly GCF_059803455.1. Classification (NCBI taxonomy): domain Bacteria; kingdom Pseudomonadati; phylum Pseudomonadota; class Alphaproteobacteria; order Hyphomicrobiales; family Nitrobacteraceae; genus Bradyrhizobium; species Bradyrhizobium sp. UFLA05-108. Next base: position 22,628 of record NZ_JBANAZ010000011.1, read on the forward strand.
CGGGCCGAAAGCCTGCCGCAGAACGAGCGCACCGAGCTGGCGCCCGTCATCGACGACCTCAAAAGCCGTTTTCCGGCAGGCACTATCTCCGCCACGGGCAGCCTCGACCGGCCAAGCGGCATGTCCAGCGAGAAGGCGCTGATCGTGCAGTCGCACCTCGCCGACAATGCGATGCGGCATCGCGCCAGACACATCAGGCTGGAAGCGGTCGACGAGCGCACGGCGGTTCGGCTGACCGTGAGCAACGACGGTGAGCCGATCTCAGCGCCGAACCGCGACAGAATCTTTGATGCGTTTTTGACCACCCGGCGGGAGTCGGGCGGTACCGGAATGGGGCTTGCGATTGCGCGCGCGGTAATGGCGAGCCATGGCGGCTCGATCGAGCTGAAGCCGACCGACGAAGGCGCGGCCTTCGAGCTGCAGTTTCCGGCGACCTAAGATGACCTCAGATCGCGAACACCCAGGCGGCGACGATGGTGCCGAGCGTGACCAAGCCTGCGATGGTCCAGCCCGCGGCATATTCCAGCTCGGGATGGCCGGTCGCCCGCATGATCTCGTTCGGATCGGCGGTGTGCTTCCAATGCTCTGCCATGACAGCCTCGCACGTTTCTGTGCTTGTCTTATTAAGTCGCGCGAGGGGCAATTTGGTTCCATCACGGAAATGCGAGGGATCGTACGCGCCCGCGCGGCGCGTAGCAGGACTGCTTTCCTACCGCCGGTGGCATGCTAGACTGCGCGAGCGCATTTCCGCGGCAGGAGGGACGCATGGCCGACAGCAAGTCCAAACGGGGCGGGGCCGATCGTGCCCTGATCGCGCTCGGCGAACGCTACGAGGTCGCCTACTGGTCGAAAAAGTTCAAGATCACGCCGGCCAAGCTGAAATACGCCGTCAAGAAGGTCGGCCACTCCGCCAAGAAGGTCGAGGCCTACATCAAGGTCCAGAAGCACCGCGCTGGCGACAGGATGCGGATCGCGCTCAACGAGCCCTACGAGGTCCGCTACTGGTCGAAGAAATTCAAGATCTCCCCGGCCAGGCTGAAGGCCGCCGTGGCCGCCGCCGGCCATTCTTCGACGAAGGTCGAGGCCTATCTCGTTGGCCAGAAAGCCACGAAGAAGAAGGCGGTCAAGAAAAGAAGAGCCGCGAAGAAGGCGTCCAAGCGCAGGAAGGCGGCCTGAGATGAAGCTCGGGAAGCTGATCCTTGCGGCGTCGCTCGCGTTGGGCGGCGGGTCAGCCGTGCGGGCTGCCGACACCAACTCGACGATCTCCGGCTCGACGGCGCTGGCGCTCGCCGGCGTCATCGCGCCGCTGTCGCCGATCCTGGCATCGGCCGAGAAAAAGGCGATCGCGATGCTGTTCGCCGCCAACAGCGACGTTCCCTACAAGAAACCGATCGTCGTGACCGCCGACCGCATCGTCTGCCGCACCGGCAATGTCGACATCACCGTGCGCAGCTGCGAGGTGACATTTGATAAAAAGGTCAAGACCGTGAACGGCTCCACGGCCAACGAGATCTATGCCACCGAGGCGCTCGCCGGCGTGGCGGCGGACGGCGCGGCGGGATCGAACTTCGAGAGTCTGTCGAAGCTGAGCTGCACGATCGATCCAAACGCCATCCGCCAGAAGGACGGCAGCGGCGCGAGCTGCAAGTTCCAGCCGGGGAATTAGGGCATGATCCGGAAAAGTGTTCCCTCGCCACAAACGCGGAACGCGTTTGCGCGGAGATCATGCTCAAACAACAACCTAAAACGCGTGCTTTGGGGGCGCCGTCAAATCGCCCCAACGGCAACCAATAAGGCTAATTGACGGGCCAAGCCGGAACGCGAGCCGGCGCTTGAGCACTCAGCACGGCACATAACAATGAAAAACTATCTCGCATTTTTCCTCTTGCTGACGATCACGACCGCCTCCGCGCACGGGCCATTTCCAGTCCGGCCGCAACCTCCGTCCGATTTGGCGCGCACAGGCCTCACCGACACTGACACGGCTGCCGGAGGCACGGCCCGGCTGTGCGATCAGGTCTCGTTCTCGCGGCGCCTGCGGTATGGCGATAGCGAGCAGAACGTCCTTGACGTCGCGACCAGCGAGACCAAGGCGGCAACGCCGCAGCCGATCCTGCTGTTCGTGGCCGGCGACAGCTTCACTGGCGATAGCGCCGCACCCGACACGGCGCGCGAGCTCCAGGACGAGGCAATATGCTTTGCCGCGCGCAACGGCATGGTCGGCGTGCGCGTGAACTACCGCCTTGCACCGGCGGCCCCTTGGCCTTCCGGCGCACGCGACGTCGCGGCCGCCCTGTCCTGGATCCACCAGAACGTCGATCTCTTCAACGGCGATTCCCGCGAGATTGTCGCGGTCGGCTATGCCGCCGGCGCCTTCCACGTCGCGAGCCTGCTCGCGCATCAGGAGTTGCAGGGCACCGACACCGATGTCGCCGGCGTCGTGCTGATCTCAGGCATTTATCGCCCGGGCAACGACGCGAGCGACAGCGAGATGGCCTATTTCGGCTCTGACGCCGCCCAATATGACGAGCGCTCCGCCTTTCCGGGCATCCTGAAAGTCGAGGAACCGATCGTGCTGGCCTGGGCCGCGGCCGATCCTGCAGGCCTGGTGACGCAGGGCGAAGCACTGAAGCAGGCGCTTTGCGGCGCCGGCCATTGCCCGCGCACGACCGTCCTGCACACCCGCGACGGCATCGCCTCCGTGTTCGGGCTCGATGGCTCCGCCGACAGCCTCGCCGAGCCGACGCTGCTGCTCGTCCGCCAGCTCGAGGCGCGCGGCTTGCCATAGCCGGCCGGTTTTCGACGTGTCAGCACGGCTGCCGCTTGGATCGACAGCGCTCGGGACACAGGAATGACAAACCCTTGACCTAGATCAAGCGCTCCTGATGCCGATTGCGCCGACCTCCACGAAGGGGTCCAAGATCAAGGTGTCGAACATGCGTGTGACCGGCAAGATGCTGTTCGCGTTGGTGGTCGCTGTCGCCTCGCTGGGCGCCATGTCGCAGCAGCGAGAGGACTCGGCGACCGTCTCCGAGATTCGCATCGGCAACGTCATGCCCTATTCGGGCCCGCTTTCGGAATTCGGGGCGATCGGCAAGGCGGAGGCCGCCTATTTCGACATGGTCAACGAGCGCGGCGGAATCAACGGCCGCAAGGTCCGCTTCATCACGCGCGACGACAATTCCGATCCCGCGACTACCATGGAGCTGACGCGCGGACTGGTCGAGAAGGACGACGTGCTGTTGATGTTCGGCTCGTTCGGTACCCCCGGCAATCTCGCCACGCGCTGGTATCTCAATGAGCGGAAGATCCCCCAGCTCTTCGTCGCGTCCGGCGACGAGGAGCTGAGCCGGCCCCGGGCGTTTCCCTGGACGATGGGCTGGCAGCCCTCCTTCAAGGCGGAGGGGCGCATCTATGCCAACTACATCCAGGCCTATTATCCCCGACGCAAGATCGTTGTGCTCTGGCAGAATGACCAGTTCGGGCGCGACCTGTTCAAGGGTATTGAGGAAGGACTGGGTGACCTCAACCGCTTCGTGGTCGTCGATATCGCCTTCGACATCGCCGACGAGCATCTCGACACGCATGTCTCGGTCCTGAAACAGTCCGGCGCGGAGGTGTTCGTCTTCGCCGGCGTGCCAAGCACCGCCGCCCGCGTCATCAAGCTGGCGGCCGGCTTCAACTGGCATCCGGTCATCATCCTGAACGATGCCGCCGCCTCGATCGCCAATGCGCTGACGCCGGCAGGAACGGAGAATTCGGCTGGCGTGATCTCGGCGGCCTTCCTCAAGGACCCGAGCGATCCGGCCTGGATCGACGATCCCGGCATGAAGGACTGGCTCGCCTTCATGGACAAGTACAACCATCCCGAAAGCCGCAACAACAGCGCCGCGCTGTACGGTTATGCGGCGGCGGAAGCCTTGGCGCAGGTGCTGAAGCAATGCGGCGACGACCTCTCCCGCGACAACGTCATGCGGCAGGCAGCATCGCTTCGGGATTTTCAGCCTTCGGTCGCGTTGCCCGGCATCAAGATGAACACCTCACCGGACAACTACCTGCCGATCAAGCAGATGCGGCTCGAACAGTTCGACGGCCGCTCCTGGCAGTCGTTCGGCGACGTGATCGAGACCGCGTTCACGGAAGGGCTGAAGCGCTGATCGCGCATCTCACGCCGGTTTGAGCGAGGCCAGCGCGTTTTCCAGGAGTGAGCGCACCCGCGCCGCATCGCTCGATTTCAGGACCGAGGGGTCGAGATAGAGCTCCAGGCCCGGAACCCGCTCGGTGATGACGCCGCCTTTTGCGGCGCCCCCATCGCTGAGCGCATCGACCGAATAGGGAATGACCTCGCGGCTGATGCCCTTCATGGTGATGGCCGGCAGCGCGTGCGCCGTGACGACGTCGCTGACCAGCGCGAAGGTCTCGTAGCTGAGCACGATGCCGCCGGGCTCGGCGATCGATTGCAGGCGCGCGGCGAGGTTCGCCTCGGCGCCGATGATCGTGTAGTCCATGCGATCGCTGCTGCCGAAATTGCCGACATTGCAATAGCCGGAATTGATGCCCATGCGCGACTTGAACGGCTGCTCGATGCCGGAGGCGCGCCATTTGGCATTGAGCTCGGCCAGCCGCTGCTGCATGCGCCAGGCCATCCGCAGGCAAGCCTGCGCATCGGCGCGGTCGCCCTTGGTCTCGGGATCGCCGAAGAAAATCAGCATGGCGTCCCCGATGAACTTGTCGATGGTTCCGCCATATTCATGCGCGATCGCCGACATCTCGGTGAAATATTCGTTGAGGAGCTGGGTCAGAAGCTCCGGCTGGAGCCGCTCGGCGGTCGCGGTGAAATTCTGGATGTCGGAGAAGAAGATGGTGAGCTTCTTGCGCTCGGTGTGGATGGTGACGTCCTTCTGCCCGCTGAAGATGCTCTTGTAGACTTGCGGCGGGATGTAGCGCGAGATCTTCATCGAGAGCGAGGCGAGGAAGTCGTTGGCGGATTCGAGCTCCTTGTTCATCGACTTGATGCGGTTGGCCTGGCGGCGCTGCATGGAGAGGAAGGAGAGCCCGCTGCCGGCCGCGATGAAGAGGTATGCGAGCAGGAATTTGAACGAGAAGATGTTGGCCGCGATCGGCTGTGCGATGATCACCTCCTGGATGCCTCTGACGTCGCCGACCTTCCAATCCTTTTTCGGGCTTTCGGGATGGCTGTTGTGGCAGCTCACGCAGGCCGGACCCATCGTCACGGGAGCCACCAGCCGGACCTTGTCGTTGAAGAGTGAAGTTTCCGTCTCGACGATTTTCTTCTCGGGGTCCGTGCGCAAGGCTTCCAGCGCATCCCTCTCGAACTTGTCGAGCTGGTGCGGCGCCCGGTTCTGGAACGGAAAGTCCGAGACGAAGCGGTAAGTGATGTTCTCCTGCTGGGCGCCGATCACGCGCCCGAGCTCAAGCGACAACGTCGCCGGGATCGGGATCGCACCCGGCACGGCTTCGTAATTGTGCACGACTTTGGTGGTGCCGTTGGGATTGGCCAGGATCCGCCCGACCACATTGGTGGCGTAGTAGCTGCGCACGCTCGTGATCACCGAATTGAGGTCGGCGGCCTGCCGGCGCAGCGCGGCCTTGCTGAGCTCGGTCAGGTCGAGCCACACCGCAAGCGGCAGGGCGAGCAAGAGGAAGGCGATCACCACGCCGGTCAAAATGCCGTTCTTGCGCTGCTCTTCGGAGATCGCCTGTTTCACTCTGTGGCTCCGTTGTGTGCGTTCTTGTCGCGATATCGGCGTCCGCGACGCAACATGCGGCGGCACAGAGCCCGTAAACGCAGGCCAGCGCAACCCCATTTTGTGGTGGTCGCGGCAGGCACCTTTTCGTTTCATGACGAATGCTTAAGATCGGCATCAGCCTGCATTGATTGATCCGGAGCCAGTGCCCATGACCGAAACCATCCGTATCAAGCGCTTTGTCGCGCGCCCCGTGATCGTGCCAATGAACCTGCCGCTTCAGACCTCGACCGGCGCGGTCGCGAAAGCGCCGCTCGTGCTGATCGACTGCGAGACCGACCAGGGCGTACGGGGCCACGCCTATCTGTTCTCGATCACGCCGGCCGCCTTGGGGCCATTGACCGCGATGGTCCGCGAGATGGCCGAGATGATCACCGGCGACGAGCTCTTGCCGTTCGAGATCGAGCGCAAGCTGACCCAGCGTTTCACGCTGCTTGGGCTCGCCGGCCTGCAATGCCTGGCGCAATCCGGCATCGACATGGCGGCTTGGGACGCGCTCGCCCGCACACATGGCCTGCCGCTAGCGCGCCAGCTCGGCGGCGCACCGAAGCCGGTCCGCGCCTACAACTCGAAGGGGCTCGGCATCATGCCCGCCGGTGCCGCCGTGGACGAGGCGCAAAAACTGCTCGCCGAAGGCTTTCATGCCGCAAAGATCCGCGTCGGCCGTCCTGATGCGCGGGAAGACCTCAACGTCGTGCGCGCGGTACGCAAGGCGGTTGGCGACCAGGTGACGCTGATGTGCGACTTCAACCAGGCACTCACCGTGGCGGAAGCCATTCGCCGCGGCGAAATGCTCGACGACGAGGGCCTGCTCTGGATCGAGGAGCCGATCCGGCATGACGACTATGCCGGCTGCGCGCGCGTCGCGGACGCGCTCCGCACCCCGATCCAGATCGGCGAGAATTTCGACGGTGCCTTTTCGATGCAATCCGCGCTTTCCGCGGAGGCCTGCGACTTCGTGATGCCTGACGTGCAGCGCATCGGCGGCGTCACCGGCTGGTTGCGCGCCGCCTCGCTTGCGCATGCCGCCGGCATCGAGACGTCGACGCACCTGTTCTCGGAGGTAAGCGCGCATCTGCTCTGCGTCACGCCGACGGCGCACTGGCTGGAATATGTCGACTGGGCCGACGCCGTGCTGGCGACGCGGCTGACCATCAAGGACGGCTTTGCCTTGCCGAGCGAGGACCCCGGCAACGGCATCGCGTGGGACGAAGCGGCCGTGAAGAAATACGTTTTGGTTTGATTGTCCGCTTAGTCTGCCTCTCCGCTATTAGGTCAATGGTGCTGCCCCAGGGACCCGAGTTCCGAAAGTTGCCAAGCGATCCTCTACTCACCATCGTGCGGCCATGCTTTGGTCAAAACTGCATTGAGTGCTTGGCAGGTCGCCGAAGCCGAGGAACTGCGACCGCCCTGTTTCGGGTGACATTGGACCGCGGGCCAGGTCCCGTCACCGCACTTTGAGGCGCCCACCGCAAAAGGCTTGTGATGGAAAGGGCAACGTTCGGCAGAGCCGGTAGCACTCGGAGTGCTGCATCTTATTTGGTCGAGCTATTACTGGTCGCCGCGATTTATCTTGGCCTTGCCGAGTCCGCGCTGCTACTACCCACGATAAACCCCACCGCCACACCGTTGTGGCCACCGACCGGGTTTGCGCTCGCACTGGTCCTGCTGCGCGGCTACCGGATTTGGCCGGCGATTTTGGTGGGGTCCGTTTCTCCTTATCTCATGACCGGCCGCTCGCTCTTGGAGTCTGGCTCCGTCGGGATCGGCCCTCTCCTCGCTGCGTTTGTCGGGACATGGCTGATTCGCCGCTGGTCGAATGGTCGCCAGACGTTCAGCTCCTCTTCCGGTATCGCAAGATTTACAATCATTTCCTTTGTGCCGACCACGGTGATGAGTTCAGCCATCGTCGTGGCAGGTTTCATTCTCGCCAACACATTGAATCCTTCCGATTCCGTCGTCACCTGGTTAACCTGGTGGCTTGCAGACGCGGTGGGGACCTTAGTAATTGCGCCGGTCGTCGTGCTTTGGGCGATGGAGCGCCTGCGTAGTTCTTCGAAGTGGAATCTGTTGGAATCGATCGCCGTATCTGCTCTCGTGAGCATCATCGGGATCATTGCTTACAGCCCGCTCGTCGGTAGCGACCTCATCAGCAGCGCCCTCAATGTGCCGCTGCCGTATCGGAGCTTTCTAGGCTTTCTGGTTTTGCTGCCCCTGATGTGGGCTGGTTTGCGCGGCAATCGATGCGGCGTGGCGACCGCTGCGCTCATTTTCCTCGGCATGGCCGTGTGGGGCTTCTCGGCGGGTAACGATCCGTTTCCGAAGACGGATCCGGAGGGATCGCTATTAGCGCTATTCGTGCTTTCGATCAGCGTATCAGTGCCGCCCCTTGCTTTGGCCGCAGCAATAGCGAAACGCCAAGACACTGAAGCCCATTTGCTTTCCCTTCAGCATCAACTGAGCCGTCAGATTGAGCGGAAAAGTTTGGCACTCGACAGCGTTAGACGCCACTTCCAAATTCTTATCGAAGGCGTTGTCGACTACGCCATTTTTGCCCTTGATAGAGAGGGGCACGTCACAAGTTGGAACAGCACCGCACAAAAGATCATCGGCTACGCCCCGGAAGAAATTATCGGCAAGCATTTTGGGATATTTTACCGACCGGATGAACGCCGCGCCGGCGCGCCAGCCCGCGCATTGGAGTCGGCTTTCCAAGAAGGCAAGCACGACGTTGAGGGTTGGCGGATCAGGAAAAACGGCACGCCGTTCTTCATTACCGGCTCGGTGTCAGCAAGTGTTGACGACGCAGGAAATCTGATCGGATTTATCAACATACTCCGGGATGCAACCGAGCGACGCGACGCGGAGGAAAAACTGTTTCAGGCGCGCGAACAGCTCGCGATGTCGCAGAAAATGGAGGCAATCGGCAAACTGACCGGCGGGATTGCACACGACTTCAACAATCTATTGATGATCATTGGAGGCAGTGCTCAGATCTTTGCTCGCCTGCTTGATCCGAAATTACCAAAAGCAATCGAAGCGATACAGAGCGCAGCCAAGCGCGGAGAGAGTCTCACGCGCCAATTGTTGACTTTCTCTCGTCATCAGCATCTTAGCCCGACGGTCGTTGATCTAAATGCTTCCATAAAGAACATGCGCACGATGATTGAGAGCTCATTGCGCGGGAACATTGTGTACAAGGAAAGCATTGGCGAGGGCGTTTCGCCGGTTAAGGTGGACCTCGCCGAATTGGAACTTGCGATTGTGAACATCGCCGTTAACGCTCGCGACGCAATGCCAAACGGCGGCACGTTCACATTGTCCTTGAACAGCGTGACCGTGGATCAGGAGATTGGCGACAGTCGACCGGGAGAGACCTTCTACGCGATAGCCTTTAGCGATACGGGTACTGGTATTCCGCCCAATCTTCTGTCCAAGATGTTTGATCCATTTTTCACAACCAAGGAGGTCGGCAAAGGAACCGGACTCGGCTTGTCCCAAGTTTATGGTTTTGCACACCAAGCCGGCGGCACGGTGGCGGCAGACAGCAAGGTCGGACGAGGAACGACGATTACAGTCTATTTGCCGTCGCGTGCAGACGAGCAAATCGCCGACAAGGAGCTCTCCGCTGCCAAAGCAAGATCACGTCATTCGCAGCGTCCGACTGTTCTCGTCGTCGACGACAGCGCTGATGTGGCGGATGTGACATCCTCACTGTTCGAGCATCTGGGCTATGAGACCATCTACCGAGATTCGGCCGAAACGGCATTAGAACTGCTCGAAGCCGGCACAAAGATCGATCTCGTCTTCAGCGATATCGTCATGCCGGGCACCATCGATGGCGTCGGACTCGCGAGAGAAATTCGGTCGCGTTATCCGAACTTACCTGTAGCCCTTACGACCGGATACAGCGACGCGGCAAAAGCAGTTCCCCCAAATCTAAGAATACTGCGTAAGCCGTTCGATACCGAGGCACTAAGAGAGTTTATCCAGGAGATTGCGTCGCCGAGATTAATGAAATCATCCGGCCTGTCTTTGGCGTCAAACACCGCTGACGCCTTGCGCAGAAGTTGACCCGCCGCGCCATTGAAGGCATTGCTCGGTAGTGCCTGCGCGGTGATTGAATGGCCTTCTGCGTTTACATGCGAATCCGATTCTGACCCATGGTCAGACTGATCACATCATGCGATGCCGGCATCGGGATCGCGCAAGACTGGCCAGCGCTGCCAATCGAGGTCCAACATGAGCGATCCAATCTTTCGCAGAAGCGACGGTATCTGGCTCAATGAGCCGGAACGATGGACTGCGCACGGCGACGGCCTGCAGATCGTCACCGATAACGCCACCGATTTCTGGCGGGAAACCCACTACGGCTTCAACCGCGACAGCGGGCATTTCCTGGGCTTTCCGACCGGCGCGGCGTTCACTGCCGAGCTGCGTGTGCAGGGCGACTTCCAGGCCCTCTACGACCAGGCGGGCATGATGGTCCGCATCGACGCGGAGCATTGGGTCAAGGCCGGGATCGAGTTTTCAGACGGCCGCGCCATGCTTGCGAGCGTGCTGACCGACGGGCGATCCGATTGGGCGACCGCGCCCTATGAGCAGGATGCCCGTGACTTCCGCCTGCGCGCGACCGTCGAGAACGGGGTCGTTCGCCTCCAGGTTTCGGCCGATGGCAAGCTTTGGCCACTGATGCGTCTGGCGCCGTTTCCCAGGGCGAACTCCTACCTGGTGGGACCGATGGCCTGCACGCCCGAGCGGTCCGGATTGAAGGTCGCTTTCTCGACTTTCCAGCTGACACCGCCGCTCGGCAAGGATCTCCACGATCTCAGCTGAAGGCTGGCCCATCGCGCCGAGAGCAGGATTTCGAAGTATGACTCCAGCCCGCTACGTACTCCTGGATCTCGACGGAACGCTGGTTGATTCGCAGCCGGGCATTTTCGCAAGCTGCGTAGCCACACTGCGCGCGCTCGGACACGATCCCGGCGCAGCGCTCGACATCAAGCGCGCCATCGGACCTCCGCTCGAAGAGATGCTACAAGCTTTGTTAAGGGCGCGCGGCGACGACCGGGTCGATCAAGCCGTGGTGGCCTATCGGCAGCATTACGGCGAAAGCGGCCTGCTCGGAAGCGAGCCTTATCCCGGAATCTGCTGCGCACTCCAGGACATGCGGCGAGCCGGATTGCGGCTCTACCTCGCTACATCGAAGCGTGAAGTCTTTGCCCGGCGCATCCTGGACAATCTGAAACTGGCAACGTACTTCGACGGCATCTACGGCTCGGTGCCCGGCGGCAGGCTGGATCATAAGCCTGAGCTCCTCGCCCATATCCTATCTGACCAGGATGTCGTCGCTTCGCACGGCCTGATGGTCGGCGATCGCAGGCATGACATCGTCGGGGCGCGCGCGGTCAATATGCGCTGTCTTGGCGTGCTTTGGGGATATGGCAGCCGGGACGAACTTGAAGCGGCCGGCGCCGACCGGTTGGTGGAACGGACATCTGATCTCGCGCGCACGATCTTATCGATGTTGAACGGGTCTACCCCACTCAGTGCGTTGCACGCAGCCGGTCTACGTGAATGAGGCGCTTAGCGCGGCGTTTGGGAGCGCTGGGACAATGCAGTCAATCAGTCCCCACTTCCGACATTGCGCGGCGGGCGCAACCCTGATGAATTGACCCAGCGCTCCATTTTAAACTTGGCTTCCAATTCCAGCGCCTTCCAAAGCAATTCATCGCGCTTCTTGCCCAACGGCAGCTTTTCCGCCGCCACGAACAACTCGGTGATCTCGGGAGGCAATTCCTGTGTTTCCTCAGCCATCACTCAACCCTGCCGGTGTGAGCTCTGATTTCAAAACGCAACCCCTACGTGCGACAAGTGTACCTTGTGCCATCGGTCTTTAGTACAGGGGAACGTAGACGAACATGGGCGATGATCGGTCCATGACGGGATGTACCGGCATCGCGCCAGAGCAGGCATCGCAGCCGGCGCTACCGCGTATCCACCCCCGTGATCCCCTTGCGCGCCGCCCTGTGCTCGATCCACATGCAGCGGCGGGCGGCTCGGCCTGAACGCGCAACGCCCGACGTCCCCTCGCCGGCCAGCAGCAGCGGCGCCATGTTCTCGCGCAGCGCGCGGCAGCGTTCGAGCTCGGCCTGCCAGTCGATGATTCGCGCCTCGGCGCCCGACGCGATCAGCACCAGCATCGCCATCGCAAGGCATATCGCCTTCGTTGATCGTTCGCCGACGCGCGTCGTGGAGATGACAAGTGCAGTTTGTGCCAGACCGTCGCGCACTGACGGAACACCCCGTATCATCGGACGAACACCCCGCGGCAGCCACATCAGATGCATTCCCTATCGGCTTCTACCATAATGTGTACGGGTGAGTCGGGGGAGCAGTCATGAGCGGGATTGGGGACGATGCCGAGCTGGAAAAAGTCCTGGAACGAGGAAGACATCAAGAAACTTAAGACGCTCGCAGGCACAATGCCCGTGACGATGATTGCAAAGGAGCTGGGTCGCACGACGGGAACGGTACTCGCAAAGGCCGTGGAGCAGAACATTTCCATCAGGCACCGGACGGACGAGGTGACGTCGGCCAACTAGTCCGCTACCGGCGCATTCGCCGATAACGGAAGTCGCAATGACCGGCGCCCTGCATGATGGTCTGCGTGCGCGTGAGGCTGATGTCGGGGCCGAACCCTTCCGCGGTCGCAAAGTCGGCAGTGCACACGAGGAGGAAGCCGAGCTCGGGCTCGCCAAGCGCCTTGTAGAACTCCGCATAAGCGCATCGCGTCACGTCGAAGGCGAACGCATCGTGTGACCGCTCGATGATTTCGAGCTCGAGCGCGTCGTCGCGGGCGTAGCTCCTGAACGCGGACGACACGGCCTTGCCGAGATCCGGCTCGTTCTTCGCCCGCCAGAACTCCTCGCCGTAGCGGCGATAGAGATCGCCGAGCGTGTTGCGCACCAGCGCGTTCGCTCGTGCTTCGCCCAATTCCAGCTGGAGCGCCTTCACGAGGGGGATCAGGACCTGGGCCTGGATTTTTGCCTGCTCAATGACGGAAACGCTCATGGCGGCCTCGCGTCCGAGATGAAGGAGAAGCGAGCGTAGCCCAGATGGAGCGCAGCGTAATCCGGGCTACGAAACCTATCCGGGCTGCGCGCAGGAACGCGCCATCAGCTGCGCAACAATCGCAGCGCGCGGCCCTTGTGGAGGGCGACGTGATCAGTCTTGTCGCTCCTGATCTCGTATTGCGGATCGTCCGGGCTCGCGTGATGGACGTAGCCCTTGCAGGTCACATCCTTTCGGTGCACCCGCAGGATGTGGCCGCGCACCCGGCCGGCCTCGGAATTCCAGCTCACGTGATCGCCCGTCTTGAAGGTTTTCGGCATGGTGAACCAATGCCGGTTGCCGTCGGCCTGTTCCAGCGGCCCCAGTCCGTCTGCGCTTTCGCTTCGCTCAAGCTGCGCCGGACACACTTCGCACTGATGGAATTGGCTTACCCCAAGGTAACATCGTGGCTTGCCGAGCCGTAGCTCGCGACAAAAGCCCGCCTCCGCCCGATGGGCTTCGGCGCGGCATCCTTCTCTCGCTTCGCGAGCGAAGGATGGTGGGCACGACAGGGATCGAACCTGTGACCCCTACCATGTCAAGGTAGTGCTCTCCCGCTGAGCTACGTGCCCTAGATGTCCAAAGTCGGGTGGGGTCCCTATAACGGCTCAGGGGAGCGCGCGCAAGGACGGAAGGCGGCCGATTTAGGCCGCCAGCATCTTGTTCACTTCGCTCACCAATTCCCGCAAATGGACCGGTTTGGACAGGACCTTGGCGTTCTTGGGGGCCTCCGAATCCGAGTTCAGCGCCACGGCAGCGAAGCCGGTGATGAACATGATCTTGATGTCGGGGTCGAGTTCCGATGCCCGGCGGGCGAGCTCGATGCCGTCCATCTCCGGCATCACGATGTCGGTCAGCAGCATCTCGAACGGCTCTTCCCGCAGCCGCTGATAGGCCGACATGCCATTGTCGTGGGAGGAGACCTGAAAGCCGGCGTTTTCCAGCGCCTTGACCAGGAAGCGGCGCATGTCGTTGTCATCTTCGGCGAGCAGGATTTTTGGCATGGCAGGAAACGTCGAATCCCCGGATACACACTACTAGAGTTCAGTAAGCCTGACAGAGGGTAAATTTCGGGTGAAAAATGCGCCCCTCGGCCGCACACAGTGCGCCCTTTGTGAACCGGAATGGGGCACGAATCAATCGAGCCCCTCATCCGCCATGCCTGCACGGTTAAGACACGTTCCAACGCCGCACCCGTACTTTTCACTTGGCAGAATGGTTGCGATTCCTGACAATGACCGCACATAAGAGCCTCGCTTTGCCGGCCTGTTCGAGTCCAATCCGGATTGTCGCGGATACAGAGGGACGAAACTGACCAAGATGACCCGGTTTGACGGCGACTTGTCGCCACCGTTCGAGATTATCGAGCCCACTGAGTGGCGGGCGCCGATCATCTTCAACTCGCCCCATTCCGGCTCGGTCTATCCGGACGATTTTTTGGCGGCCTCGCGCATCGACCTGCCGACGCTCCGCCGCTCGGAAGATTCCTTCATGGACGAGCTGATCGGGCATTTGAGCGCCCGCGGCTTTCCGGTCGTGCGCGTCAATTTCCCGCGCTCCTATGTCGACGTGAACAGAGAGCCCTATGAGCTCGACCCGCGGATGTTCTCGGGCCGGCTGCCGAGCTTTGCCAATACCCGCTCGATGCGGGTTGCGGGCGGGCTCGGCACCATCCCGCGCGTCGTCGGCGACGGCCAGGAGATCTATCGCGAGCGCATCGCGGTCGACGACGCGCTGGCGCGAATCGAGACGCTCTACAAGCCGTATCACCGCGCGCTGAGGCGGCTGATCAACAAGGTGCACCAGATGTTCGGCACCGTGGTGGTAGTCGACTGCCACTCCATGCCCTCGGTCGGCGTTTCCCGCGATGAGCCGCGCCGGCCCGACGTCGTAATCGGCGACCGCTACGGCACGAGCTGCACGCCGCTGCTTCCCGACCGGGTCGAGGAGACCCTGAGCGGGCTCGGCTATTCGGTCGGGCGCAACAAGCCCTATGCCGGCGGCTTCATCACCGAGCACTACGGCAACCCGGCGAGCGGCCTGCACGCGGTGCAGCTCGAGCTCAACCGCGCGATCTATATGGACGAGCGGCGGCGCGAGCGCGGCCCGCGCTTCGACCAGGTTGCAGCGGATTTCGCGATACTGTCGGACGTGCTCGCCACGACCATCCGGTTCGGCGATCTCGGCCCGTTCCAGGCCGCGGCCGAATAAGCGGCAGTCTTTCTCGTACCTGTCGCAGGTCGCGACGGCGGCCGCATCGACACGCGATCCGATTTTCGCTTCGCGTCGATGCGCGCATCGAAATGAAAACCATCGACACTGCACGCGGGCAAGAAAAAAGGGCCGCTTGTTATGAGCAAGCGGCCCAAGTCTAGGGAGGAAACGCCCAAGGAGGGCAGCGGTAACGCGAGGCGCTACCGCACCGCAATAATATGCGACTGCGCTGCACAAAGTGCAAGGGCTTTTGAGCCATTTCCCATGCAAAAAACACAGAGCTCCAATGCCCCCGCAGAAACCCGGATTCAGTTTCTTTAATAAGGAATTTCAATGGGTTGATTATCGTTTGCATACCAACGAGGCATGCCCGGAACTAAACTCTCAAACTCATGATCGATATTTGGTCAGCGGATGGCTCGACAGGAGGCGCCGGGGGACTGGATCCAAAATACCAGGGTGCAATTCAAGAGAGCGCTGCCCGAGCGTCTCGATTTGAGCTAGGCAATAGCCAGCATTCGTTTGGCTTTCGGGTTCAAGGGACAGGCCCTGTGACGGTGATCGATTTCTCAGCCTTCATTGGACGGCTTGCCACCGCGTCCGGCGAAACCATTTTGCCGTTCTTCCGCACCTCGCTGTCCATCGACGACAAGAGCAAGACCAAGGATTTCGACCCCGTCACCGAGGCCGACCGCGCCGCGGAGGCGGTGATGCGGCGGCTGATCAAGGCTAACTTCCCCCAGCACGGCATTGTCGGAGAGGAGTTCGGCAATGAGCGGGAGGACGCCGATTATGTGTGGGTGCTGGATCCGATCGACGGCACAAAGTCCTTCATCGGCGGCTTCCCGATCTGGGGCACGCTGATCGCGCTCTTGTACCGGGGCGCGCCGGTGTTCGGCATGATGCACCAGCCCTTCATCGGCGAGCGGTTTTCCGGCGACAACGGCTCGGCCAATTATAAAGGCCCCTCCGGCGAGCGTCGTCTGCAGGTCCGCCGCTGCGCCTCGCTTGCCGAAGCGACGACCTACACCACGAGCCCGCTTCTGATGAACGAGCGCGACCGCGCCATCTTCGGCCGCATCGAGAAGGGCGCGCGGCTGTCGCGCTATGGCGGCGACTGCTACTCCTATTGCATGCTGGCGGCCGGCCACGTCGACCTCGTGGTCGAGACCGAGTTGAAGCCTTACGACATTGCTGCGCTGATTCCGATCGTCACCGGTGCCGGCGGCATCGTCACGACCTGGGAAGGCAAGCCGGCTCAAGGCGGCGGCCGCATCATCGCCGCCGGTGATCCCCGCGTGCACGAAGAAGCGCTGAAACTCCTCAACCAATAACAAGCGAGCGGAGGGCTTGCATGACCGTCTCACGCAGGCTTCTCCTTGAATTGCTACTGGGTTTGCTGCTGCTCCTGCCGTCGCTGGCGATGGCCGGCGATTTCCCCGCCAAGCCGATCAAGCTGATCGTGCCGTTCCCGGCCGGCGGCCCCAACGACATCATCGCGCGCGTGATCGGCCAGCGCATGTCCGAGATAGCGGGCCAGCCGGTCTTGATCGACAATCGCGGCGGCCAGGGCGGCGTGCTCGGCACCGATGCGGTCGCAAAGGCCGCTCCCGACGGTTATACGATCGCGATCTCCAGCGCCGGGGCGCTCGCGATCAGCCCGAGCATGGAGAAGGTGGCCTATGATACGCTCGCCGATCTGACGCCGGTCACGCTGATCGCAACCGTGCCGGAGATGCTGGTCGTCGCAACCAACGTGCCGGCGAAAGACATGAGCGAGCTGGTCGCGCTCGCGAAGGCTCAAGCGGGCAAGCTCAACTTCGCGTCCTCAGGACCCGGCAGCCTGCCACATCTTGCCGGCGAATTGTTCAAGCTGACCGCAAAGATCGACATCGTGCACGTGCCCTATCGCGGAGCTGCGCCCGCGGTGAACGATCTCCTGGGCCAGCAGGTGCAAATGACCTTCCTCGATCTTCCCGTGCTGCTGCCGCAGATCAAAGCAGGCAGCCTCCGGCCGATCGCCGTCGGCTCGCCCGACCGCGCGCCGACCGCGCCCGATGTGCCGACCACCGCGGAAGCAGGCTTCCCGGCCCTACGCATCGAGAACTGGTACGGCATGGTGGCGCCGAAGGGTACGCCGAAAGAGATCGTCGACAAGCTGCACCGCCTCGCGACGCAAGCGATGACCGATGCGACTGTGAAGGAGAAGCTCGCCGCGCAAGGCGCGACGCTGATCGGCGATAGCCCCGAGCATTTTCGACAGTTCATCGCAGACGAGACTGCGAAATGGGCCAAGGTGATCAAGGACGCCGGCGTCGAGACGGCGAAGTGACTCTAATAAGCAAGCCGGCCGCGCAATTCGCCGAACGGGATCATCACATGGGTGCGAAACGCCTCGCGCCCCCGCAGCGTGCGGTACCAGCGCTCGACCGCCGGCAATGCGGGCCGCTCGATCTCGAGCTCGAAATAGCGGTAGAGCGACGTACCGGCCGTGATGTCGGCAAGCGATAGCTCCGCACCGAGCAGGAACGGCCGCTGTTCGAGGAGCCGGTCCAGCTTGGCAAAATGCTCCGCGCAGCGGGCAAGGGCCGTGCGGATCGCGGGCCAATTGCGCTGATCTTCGGGCGTGCGGAAGAACCCCCAGAATACGCCGGTCAGGAAATCAGGCTGGAGCGCCGTCTGCGACCAGTCCATCCAGCCGTCGACGCGCGCCCGCACAGCGTGATCCTCCGACCAAAAGCGCTCCGCTCCGTGGCGTGCCGCGAGATAGCGAAGGATCGCATGCGATTCCCAGACGATAGTCCCGCCATCATCGATGACCGGAACCCGGCCGTGGGGATTCATCGCCAGAAACTCCGGCGCATCGAGGCCGCCAAACGAGCCCCCGGCATCGATGTGCTCGTGGGCGAGACCGAGTTCGCCGATTAGCCACATCACCTTCTGCACATTGAACGAGCTGCGTCGTCCCCACACCTTCAACATCTAATCTCCGCTCCGAACTGCGGCGCGCAAGTACTCCACCAGTTGCTTGGCGGGGCGCGGCAATGCCTTGAAGCTTCGGGCGCAGATCGTCAACCTCCGATTGGCCCAGCCATCGCGGATTCGGATCGGCACGATCGGCATCGACCGCGCGCAGCGCTTCGCCGCAGTCTCCGGAACGACGGCGACCCCGACATCGGCGGCAACCATCTGGCAGATCGCGTCGAAATCGCGCAAGCGGGCCCGGACACGCAGACGCGCGCCGAGCTTCGCCGCATGCCGGGAAATATGAACCTGCAATGCGGTCGAGGCCGTGAGCCCGACGAAATCGCGATCCGTCACCTCCTGGAAATCGATCTGACGGCGACTACCGAGCTCGCTGCGCCGGGCGGCCACCAGGGTCAACCGGTCCTCGCTGAACAGAAATCGCTCGATGCTGTCGGGCAAAGCGTGCTCGGCCGCGAAGCCGAGATCGGCAGCGCCGCTCGCGATCGCGGTCGCGATATCGGCGCTCTCGCGCTCTTCGACGTCGACATTGATGTCGGGATGCTCGCGCAGGAAGGCCGCGAGCGCCCGCGGCAGGTGCTCGGACAGCCCCGATGTGTTGGCGAGCAACAGCACGCTCGCACGCACGCCACTGGCATAGGCGGCGAGATCGCCCTGGAGTGCCTCGACATTGTGGATGACGAGGCGCGCATGATCGAGCAGGCTTTCACCCGCGGCGGTCAACTCAACGCCGCGCCGGCCACGCTTCAAGAGTGCGACGCCGAACGCGTCCTCGAGGCCCTTGATCCTGGCGCTGGCCGAGGCCAGCGCCAGGTGCGAGCGCTCGGCGCCGCGGGTGATGCTGCGCTGATCCGCCACCGCGATGAAGAGCTGGAGGTCGACAAGGTCGAATCGCACGGGCATCTCCTTCAGCCTTCGCGTTGAACGAAGGCTAACTCCGTAACCTCCAGATTGTGTCTTCCCGGCCGATTGGTCAATCTGCCGGCATGATCGACCCGCTTATCGTTCTGATTGCCGCCGTCTTCCTGCTCGCTGGATTCGTCAAGGGCGTGATCGGGCTCGGCCTGCCGACCGTGTCGATGGGCCTGCTCGCGGTGACCATGGCGCCCGGCCGGGCAATTGCCATTGTCATCGTGCCGGCAATCATCACCAACATCTGGCAGACCTTCGTCGGCCCTTATTTGCTCGACATCCTCAGACGGCTGTGGCCGCTGATGCTCGGCACCGTAATCGGAAGCTGGCTCAATGCCGGCGCGCTGACCGGCCCCTATTCGCGCTACGGCACGGTGGTGCTCGGCCTGCTCCTCGTGATCTATGCGATCATCGGGCTGAACAAGTTCCAGTTTCGTGTCGCGCCGAGGAACGAGAAATGGGTCGGCGGAGCGGTGGGCGTCGTCACCGGCGTGATCTCGGCCTCGACTGGCGTGCAGGTGATTCCATCGATGCCGTTCATGCAGGCGATCGGGATGGAGAAGGACGAGCTGGTGCAGGCGCTCGGCGTGTTCTTCACGGTGGCAACGCTCGCGCTCGCCTTCAACCTCACCGCGGGCGGGCTGCTGACGTCGGCCAACGCCGTGCCAGGCATCGTCGCCATGGCCTGCGCCTTTGCCGGCATGTTCATCGGCCAGTCGCTGCGCTCGAAGATGCCGGCCGAGACATTTCGCCGCTGGTTCTTGATCGCGATGATCCTGCTCGGCCTCTACCTCATCGGTAGCGCGCTTGCGAAGGAGTTTGCCTGATTCTCAGTAGAGCATCTCCGCGCAAACGCGTACCGCGTTTGTCGCGAGGGAAAGCCGCTGGTTTCGGATGATGCTCTAACGGGCTTCCAGCATCGCGACGCGGAAGCCGAGATAGACGAAGAGCCCACCGAGCGACCGGTTGATCCATGCGATGACGCCTTCGGACTGCCGCAGCCGGTGCGCCGCTCGCGCTGCGAACGCCGCCACGAACAGGCACCACAGCGTGCCCGTGCAGATGAAGATCAGGCCAAGTGTCAGGAAGGCGAGTGGCTTTTGCGGGGCATCGGCTGCGACGAATTGCGGCAGGAAGGCCAGGAAGAACAGCGCGACCTTGGGATTGAGCGCGTTGGTGAAGACGCCCTGGAGGAAAACCCGCCGGAGCGGCGTCCGCCCATCTTCGCGCGTCAGGGACCCCGCGAGCACCGGCCGCGACCACAGCATCTGCAAGCCGGTCAGCACGAGATAGGCCGCACCAACCAGCTTTACAATCGAGAATGCGGTGGACGAAGCCATCAAGAGCGCCGAGAGACCGATTGCCGCGCCCGTGACGTGGAATAAGCAGCCGCAACTGATGCCGAGCGTAGCCAACGCACCGGCGCGCCAGCCCAATTGCATGCTGCGCCCGATGACGTAGACGGTATCCGGTCCCGGCGTGATGTTGAGCAGCACGCCGGAGAGAACGAAGAGCAAGAGTTCGTGAATGCCGAGCATGTCTCGCGTCCCTCACCGCCACCCCAAGCGGCTGGCTTAGTTGGTTCGCCGAGCTGCGTCCACCACCGGATTTGCGTAGGATTTGCGACGAAATTGCAATGCGGATCACACTTCCGCTTGCCTGCGCGTGCTCTATAAGGGTTAGGTTCTGGAAATGCACGGATTCGCGGAAGACGGCCACGCCGGTGGCTGGTGCCCGATCCCTTGGAGCCCGCGACGATATGGAAAGACGCCTGGCCGCCATCGTCTGCGCCGACGTCGCTGGCTATTCGCGCATGATGGGCACCGACGAGGCCGGCACCCATGCCGCCTTCAAGGCCCACCGCAGCGCGATCCATCCCATCATCCTCAATCATGGCGGCCGCGTCGTGAAGAACACCGGCGACGGCTTCCTGCTCGAATTCCCCAGCATCGTCGGCGCCACTGAGGCCGCGATCGCGATGCAGATGCTGATGGCGGAGCGCAACGACCACCTGCCCGCCGACCGCGCCATGCAGTTCCGGCTCGGGATCCACATGGGCGACGTGATCGCAGACGAGGACGAGGTGTTTGGCGACGACGTCAACATCGCCGTCCGCCTCGAATCCGTGGCAAGCCCAGGGGGCTTCGCGATCTCGGCCAAGGCCTATGGCGAAGCAGGCCGGCACCTCAACGTGCCACTGGCCAATGCCGGCACGCACCGCTTCAAGAACATCAAGGAGCCGGTCGGCGTCTTCACCTGGACGCCGGACGGGACGTCCGCGCAGGCGATGCAGACCAAAGAGGTCTCCGCACTGCCGCAGCAATATCGCACCGCGATCGTGGGCGTGCTGCCCTTTGCCAATTTGAGCGACGCCGGCGACGAATATTTCTCCGACGGCCTCACCGAGGATCTGATCCACGCGCTTGCCCTGCAATCCTTCTATCGCGTCCTCAGCCGCAATTCGACCTTCGCGTTCAAAGGCAAGAACATCTCGACGCGCCTGATCGCGCGGGAGATCGACGCGACCTACTTGATTCAGGGTTCGGTGCGGCGCGGCGGCAGCAAGATCCGCGTCACGGCCGAGCTGATCGCGCCGGAGACCGGCGAGCAGCTCTGGACCGGCCGCTACGACCGCGACATCGGCGACCTCTTCGCCATGCAGGACGAGATCACGACCAGCCTGTCGGCTGCGATCGCGACCGAGATCTTCCGCGCGGAAGCCTCCGCCCCGGCGCGCCAGACCAACGACGTGACCGCCTGGGACCGCTTCCTGAAGGGGCTGTCACATTACTACCGGCAGACCAAGGAGGACTTCGACACGGCCATCGCGCTGTTCAAGGAGGCGATCTCGCTCGATCCCAAGCTGTCGATCGCGCACGCCTATCTCGCGACGATCCAGCTCCAGAGCATCCAGTTCGGCTGGGTCAAGGGCTCGCGCGAGATGTGGGTCGCGGCGATGTATCTGGCTGAGACCAGCGTCCGGCTCGACCCGCGCTCCTCCTTCGCATTCTCGATCCTGTCCTGGGTCCATGCACAGGACGGGCATTATGAGGCTGCGATGGACGCTGCCAAGCGCGCGGTCACGCTCAATCCCTACGACATGGGTGCACGCGGCGTGCTCGGCATCTGCCACTTCGTCATCGGCGAGCATCGCCAGGCGATCGAGCTGTTCTCGATGGCGGCGCAGCGCGGCAACAGCGATCCGCGCTATCAATGGGCGGCGCTGAACGCATTCAGCCATTACATGCTGGGCCAATATGACGCGACGTTGTCGTGGGCCCGGGAGCAGCTCTACATCAATCCGAACCACATGCAGGCGCTCGCGATCCGAGCCGCGGCACTGGCGCAGCTCGGACGGACCGAGGAAGCCACTGAGGCTGCCGAGGTGCTGATGAGCAACTACCCGAGCCTGACAGTCGAACGGCATCTGAGGAATTTTCACTGGAAGCAGGCTCCGGACCTCGCCCATTACCGCGAAGGGCTCCTGAAAGCGGGCGTCCCGCTCGTCAAGCTCAGCCTCGTCCAGAGCGACGTCAAACGCGCCGCAGATTCCTGAAGGGCAGGCCACCCTCCCTCTGCAGTTCTTCGACCTCCCGCCTGCTCTTGTTGACACGACAGTGAATTCAGACACACTTCGTCACACGCTGAAGTAGTATAGCGTGCTGTCGGTTTGTTAGGACTTTGCGCGCTCTATCGGCGCGTTGCTTTTCACGATTCGTTGTTTTCAGGATTTGGGCCATGGATGACTCCGCTTCGAAGCCCCCCTTCGACCCCTCGATCCAGGTCTCGCCGAACAATCCCTGTCCGTTCCTGCGCGGCCTCGTCGGCGAAGGCTTCGTCGACGGCGGGACTGTGCCGCTCATCCCGCTGTCGCAGACCGTTGCGAATGCGAGCGGCGAAACGGGGCTGAAGAAGGTCTCGGCCCGCATCCAGGTCCGCGGGGTGGCACTCATGGCCAACGGCTTCCGCCACATCCTGAAGAGCATCTGGTCGGGCGCGCAGCTCGACGCGCTGCGTGGTAGCCCGCTGGACAAGCTCGGCGCCGGCTCGCGCATCCTCAGCGTCGACGGCAAGGTCAACGAGGATGAGATCACACGGCTTGAGAGCTTCGGCCGTACCTACACCGATCCCGACGGCGGCAATACCGAGCGAGGTCTCAACGCGTCGGAAATCAAAACCTTCATGCGCGACAACCTCAAGCGCGCCGGCAGCGCCGCACGCTGGTACTACCCCCTGTTGATGAAGTTCGAATGGCCCATCCTCCTGAAGATCATGGGTAAGGGCAAGGGCGAGGACCGCTATCTCAGCGTGGACGACGTGCGCACGCTGTTCAACGAGCGCAAATTTCCGAACCGGATCAACCAGCGCATCCTGACGCAGCCGCTGCTGTCGGCCTGCCAGCTCAGGTTTCGCTGGGCGTTCGCGCTCGGAGCGCTCATCGCTGCGCTCGGCCTCGCCGGCTTCGTCGCGGTCGCCGAATTCCCCAACCAGGTCCGCGCCATGCTGCCGCAGAAGGGAGTACTCGCGCAGCTTCTGCCGCCGCCCTTGCCCACGCTCCCGGAGACGACGGCAGCCTATTGGCTCGAGCAAAACTGGTCGCTGAAGGACCGGCACTGGTTCCACCACGCCAGCCAGGGCACCGCGACGTTTCCGGTGCCTTATACCTGGTTCATGGCACTCGAGCAGCCGCGACTCCATCTGTTCTCGCGGCCGGGCATGATGAAGGACAGCGCCTATCTCGAGCGCTTCGGCTTCATCCCCAGTCCGCAGTCGATCCAGACCGACGTGACAACGCTGCGCCGCTTCGGTTACGCCAATGTGTATGAGACGACGCAGGTGGCGGACTGGTCGACCAGATGGACGCCGGCGGAGAACGTCGACGGCCTGCCGGTCGGCTTTGCACGGATGACCGGTGTCGTCGATCCTGCGACGGGCCGTCGCGAAGAGGACAAGATCGGGCTGACCTGCGCGGCCTGCCATACAGGCCAGATCCACTACAAAGGCGTGGACGTGCGCTTCGATGGCGGCCCGGCCATGACCGATTTGAAGAAGCTCGAGCTCTCCACCGGCCTGTCGATCGCCTACACCCTGTACGTCCCGTTCCGCTTCCAGCGCTTTGCCGATCGCGTGCTCGGGCCCGAAGCCAGCAAGGCGGAGCGCGACGCGCTCAAGCAGAAGCTCAGCGCAATCGGCAAGTTTCTGATCGATTGGCAGAACAAGTACAACGACACGATCGAGCACAAGCTGACCTGGGACAAGAAGAAGCAGCAGGACACCGAGGAAGGGTTCGGCCGTCTCGACGCGCTCAATCGCATCGGCAACCAGGTTTTCTCGCAGGATCTCGCGTTGAGCGGGGTCAGCGGCTTCGAGAAGAATCTGCACGCCCAGGACGCGCCCGTCAGCTATCCCGCGATCTGGACCGTACCGTGGTTCAAATTCGCCCAATACGACGCCTCGATCGAGCAGCCGCTGATCCGCAATGCCGGCGAAGCCCTCGGCGTGACGGCGCTGCTCAATCTATCCGATGCCTATCCGGAGGACACGCTTTGGCGGTCCTCGGCTCACATCAAGACCCTCGGCTGGATCGAGGACCTGCTCAGGGGCCCCGATCCATTCAAGCCATCCGATCCCTCTGGCGGCCCGAGATTCGGAGGCCTTCTGGCACCGAAATGGCCCTCGCAGATTCTCGGCGATGCATGGCGGCTCGATCAGAAGAAGATCGACAATGGCCGCAAGATCTACGCCGAGATGTGCTCCGGATGCCACCTGCCAGCCGCCGACACCCCGGCCTTCTGGTCCTCGGGGCATTGGGAGGCAAGCGGCGACAGCAAGGTGCTGAACGCGGTGACGATTCCCCTCGACGAAATCAAGACGGATCCCGAACAGTCCCTCGTGCTCACCAACAGGATTGTCGATGTGCCCGGCTTCCTGAAGGTCAATACGGCCGACCTCAAGACGTGGTGGCAATGCGACATCCCGACCGCGAGCTCGCCGACCGAGATGGTGTATGCGCTCGGCCTCATGACGGTGGTCGACCTCGTCGCCCGCAAGTGGATGGACGACGACAAGACCCCGGAAGCCGAGCGGGCGAAATTGTGGAATCTCGCGCGCAAGAATTGTCTCAATCCGGCGCCCGGGCCACGCTATCGCGCGCGGCCGCTCAACGGCATCTGGGCGACGGCGCCTTATCTGCATAACGGTTCGGTGCCTTCGCTGTATTGGCTGCTGAAGCCGCAAGGCGAGCGCCCGACGAAGTTCTGCATGGGCCGCCGCGACTATGATCCCGTGACCGTCGGTTTTGCGGTCACCGCCGACGAGCGCTGCGAGACGGGCGAAACGCAATTCTCGGCGGGGTCGGAGAAGGATCCTATCCAGGGCAACAGCGTGCTCGGCCATTCCTTCGAGCTCAAGGAAGGCGAACCGAAGCGCCCCGGCGTGATCGGCCGTATATTCAAGAACGACGAAGAGCGCTTCGATTTGATCGAATATCTGAAGACGCTGTAGTTCGCTCTCTCACAGGCGTTCCGCCCTTACCTTGAGGAGCCCGCCGGAAGGGGCGTCTCGAGGGATGACACAATAATGTCAGAAGTGCCCGCTGGTCACCCAAACAACGGCGTGCCGGGCACAAAGGCATCAAAAGCTGCCCAGAACTGGGCGCGGTAGCGGTCCTGCTCCTGGAGGATCTCGTGCTTGGCGCCGGCGATCACGAGGTGTGAGCCGGCACGCAAGTGATACGCGAACTCCTCGATTGCAGCGGTCGAGACGATGGTGTCGTTGGAGGCCGCCAGCATCAGGATCGGCTGGCGGATTTCGGACGGATAGGACATGCCCTTGAAGGTGTGCATGGCGCGGAACGCGGTGTCGGCCCACGCGACCGTCGGCGAGGCGAGGCCGAGCGTCGGATCCTCCTCGAGGATGGCGACATTGCGCGCATAGCGCACGGGATCGCTGGTCAGCGGATTGTTGATGAAGGGATCCATGCCGGTGAGACGATCGCTTCCGCCGGGAACGTAGCGGCCACCCTGGCCCAACAGCCGCGACGTCATGAGCAGCGCGCGCGCCGGAAATGACGTGGAGCGGCCCGGCAAATCGATCATCGGCGCCGACAGCACCATGCGATCGAACCAGCGTTTGCCGGCATGCGCGATCCGCAACATCACCGCGCCGCCCATGGAATGGGCGAGCGCGAAGAAAGGCGGCGGGCAATCCGGCAGCACGACCTGCTGCACGAACGTCTCGACGTCGATCTCGTAGTCGGAAAAAGCGCGCACGTGGCCCTTGCGCGGATCGCGCAGCCGGCGCGCGGAATGACCCTGCCCGCGCCAATCGATCATCGCCACCGCAAAGCCGCGGTCCCGCAGGTCGCGCACCGTCTCAAAGTATTTCTCGATGGATTCGCTGCGGCCCGTGAAGACGCAGACCGTGCCCTTGCGGCCTGCCGGCGGCGCCCAGCGCGCAAAGCGCAGCTCGGCACCGTCGGGCGTCTTGAGGGTGCCGCTGACGACGTTTTCGGGAACGGGATTGGCGGGAATCGAGACCAGCGTCATGGACAGGAAATGCTGAAATTCAAGGGACGGCAGCGCCGAAAAGGCGTTGCTATCGCCCTCTTGAACGCTGTTTCATCCCACCCATATCATTTTCGTGCAGGCCGCTACCAGTGCTTCGGGAACCCGAGCATCAGGCTGCACACAGACTAAAGCCCGGCCCGATTGGCGGGCGGGTTACCAGATCAGTCGCTCAATGGAGGACTAACCATGCGTACCTACGACCTTACTCCCTTTTACCGTTCCACCGTCGGTTTCGACCGTCTCTTCAACCTGCTCGACCAGACGACCTCGGACGGCAGCCCCGGCTATCCCCCCTACAACATCGAGCGCACCGGCGAGAACGCCTACCGCATCACCGTTGCGGTCTCCGGCTTCTCCAAGGACGAACTTTCCATCGTCGCGAAGGAAAACACGCTGACGATCAAGGGCGAGAAAGTCGCCAATGAGAACAGCAAGTCCGAAGTGCTCTATCGCGGCATTGCCGCACGCGCCTTCGAGCGCGCATTCCAGCTTGCCGATTTCGTGCAGGTGAAGAACGCCTCGCTCGAGAACGGCCTGCTCCATGTCGACCTCGTGCGCGAAATCCCCGAGGCCAAGAAGCCGCGCCAGATCGCCATCAACACCAATGCGCAGGCCACGCAGGTGATCGAGGGCGAGAAGGCCGCCGCCTGAGGCGTTCATCACATTCGACTTTCAAGTTGCGAAAACGCCCCGGTGCCCCGGGGCGTTTTTGTTTGTCTTTTCTGCACTGCATCACAGAGCGGTGAAGAGACGTAACGAGGCTGCAGCGCGATCCGTCCTTCCCGGCATCGGACCAAGACAGACGGAGAATGGACATGAAAGTCTGGCGCACCCTGTTCGTCGCAGCGAGCCTGCTGGCCGCGCCCATCACCCTTGCCCACGCGCAATCGACGGCCCCGGTGAAGGCGAAGAATGTCGTGCTGGTGCATGGCGCCTGGGCTGATGGTTCGAGCTGGTCCGAGGTCATCCCGATCCTGCAGGCGGCAGGATTGCATGTCACGGCCGTGCAAAACCCGCTTACGTCGCTCTCCGAATCCGTCGAGGCCACCAAGCGCGCGCTGGCCGAACAGGACGGCCCGACCGTGCTGGTTGCGCATTCCTGGGGCGGCACCGTCATCAGCCAGGTCGGCACCGATCCGAAGGTTACCGGTCTCGTCTACATCGCCGCGCGAGCGCCAGATGCGAACGAGGATTTCGTGGCGCTGTCAAAGCAATTCCCGACCGGCCCGGTGCGCGCCGGCATCGTCGAGCGCGACGGCTTCACGAAGCTCTCAGAGGACGCATTCTTGAAGTATTTCGCCAACGGCGTCGCGCCGGAGAAGGCCAAGGAGCTCTACGCCGTGCAGTGGCCGACCGCGGCCTCGATCTTCGCCGGCCGCACGACGGAGGCGGCCTGGCATGCGAAGCCGAGCTGGTATGCGGTGTCGAACAACGACGACACCATCAATCCCGACCTCGAGCGCTTCCTCGCCAAGCGGATGAACGCAACGACGGTCGAACTCGATGCGGGCCACTTGTCACTGGTGTCGCATCCGAAGGACGTGGCGAAGCTGATCCTGCAGGCGGCAGGCTATGGACCGAGTTGAGGCTGCCTGACTTCAACGCGAAAAATGCTCCGGACAACCGGAGCGTTTTTGTTTCGCACCGCCTCTCCTGCAGTCGTCGTGGCGAACGCCAACCCCCCGCGCGAGCGCTTGCGCTCGTCGCGGTTTCCCCAGGGGGAGTTCGGCGAATACTCGTCGTCCGGCGCGCGCAATCGATAGACCTCGCGGTATGGGTTCTGGCTTTCGCCAGGACGACACCGTTGGTGGGATGCGCGCCGTCGCTACCAACGCGCCTCACGCCGTTATTCGAGCCCCTGCGCGGCCGGCATGCCCTGCGTCGGCAGGATGGTCGGGGCGGGCTTGGTCTGGCCGACGGTCGGCGCGCTTGCTTGCGGCGCGGCCTCGCTGGGCTTGGCCTGCGCGGCTGCAGCCTGCTGCGAGGCTTCGGCCCGAGCCTGCTGTGGCGCGGCCTCGGATGCTGCCGGCCTGGCGGCGGCCACGGGCGCCTCGCCGCGCGACGGGGCCGACTTTGGAATCGGGACGGTGCGGCTTGCGACATGCGGGATCGGAGCCGGCGGCCTCGGCGCGGCGCTGCGGATCACGGTCGGCGGCGGCAGAGCGCCATGTGGGCCGTAAGGGATTACCGCACCTTCCTCATAGGCCGGCCCCATGCCGAAGCCAGGACCGAAGGCCGGCACGAAGCGCAAAATCCGCCCGTCACGGGCGTCGATCACGAGCCGGCCGTCGTCGCCGCGGCGGTCGACCACCGCGATGGTGTAGACGACCCCACGCAGACGCGGGATGCCGAGCGGCGAAAAGCCGTTTTCGCGCAGCACGGCATAGACCTCGGTTGCGGGCAGCAGCGCAGGCGCAGGCGCGCGCTCATACTCGTAGCCGTATCCATAGGGACGCGGCGGCGGTGCCTCCGGCGGACCATAGGGGCCGTCGAAATCCGAGACCGCCGTGGTGGGCCCGCGCAGCCCTCCATTCGCCAGCCCCTGCGCGTCGGCAGCAGATACCGCCAGCACACATGCGGCGGCAGCCACCCATCCTGTGAACAACTTCATGGTCGATACGCTCCTGTCGGGCCCCCCGGACGGCATGCGCTCTTTCGGCTGTAGGCCATGGCGCGCCTTTCGAAGGGCTGATCCGAAGCTTCCCCCGGGATTCCGACCGACTCAGGGCCGGATCGCGGCGCGTTTGCCTCAAATCCGGGGCGGACCCGATGCGGGAAAGCGCGTGATTGACACCTTGGGAATCGGGACTTTTGCGTGCTTGTGTGCTAGACAAAATTTTGGCAAGGTGATGGTTAGGACAGGAAACCTGTCTCAATTTTCTTGTAATCCCGGCACAGGGATTGCAACGAAAAACGGCGCTCTCGAGCGCCAGGAAGCTGCAGGCTAAAGCCGTTCTCGGGGACGTGGAACGCCCAGGCCTGAATTTAAGAAAATGCGGCTCGCAACGGACGAGCGGTGGCCCAAAGAGCGGGTGCCGCGGAACGCCCAAGGTGCGCCGAAGATGGCGGTGAGGCAGCTTGCCGCATGGAGAGGACAGGAACAATGAACGGGTCGCAATTCGAGCGCGCAAACATCGTGGCAGAAGAACTGTCGGCGACGGTCGCCTCGAAAACCGCCGATCGCGAGCACACGTTCCGCCCGCCCGCCGAAGGTCTGTACGATCTCGGCATGGAAAAGGATTCCTGCGGCGTCGGCTTTATCGCCAACATCAAGGGCAAGAAGTCGCACGAGATCGTTTCGGACGCGCTCAACATCCTCTGCAACCTCGAACATCGCGGCGCGGTCGGCGCCGACCCGCGCGCCGGTGACGGCGCCGGCATCCTGGTGCAGATCCCGCACGCCTTCTTCGCACGCAAGACCAAGGAGCTCGGCTTCTCGCTGCCCAAGCCCGGCGAGTACGCCATCGGCGCCCTGTTCATGCCGCGCGACACCGCCTGGCGCAACGTCATCAAGAGCATCATCGCCGATCAGATCAAGGCCGAAGGCCTCAAGCTGCTCGGCTGGCGCGACGTGCCGACCGACAACTCCTCACTCGGCGTCACCGTGAAGCCGACCGAGCCGAACCACATGCAGGTGTTCATCGGCCGCAACGGCGCCGCCAAGACCGACGAGGAGTTCGAGCGGAAGCTCTACATCCTGCGCAAGTCGATCTCGCAGGCGATCTACCAGCGCCGTGAGCGGGGACTAGCAGGCTATTACCCCTGCTCGATGTCCTGCCGCACCGTGATCTACAAGGGCATGTTCCTCGCCGACCAGCTCGGCAAGTACTATCCCGACCTGCACGAGAAGGACTTCGAGAGCGCGCTCGCGCTCGTGCATCAGCGCTTCTCGACCAACACCTTCCCGACCTGGTCGCTGGCGCATCCCTACCGGATGATCGCGCATAACGGCGAGATCAACACGCTGCGCGGCAACGTCAACTGGATGGCGGCGCGTCAGGCGTCCGTGAGTTCCGAGCTCTACGGCAAGGACATCAGCCGACTCTGGCCGATCTCCTATGAAGGGCAGAGCGACACCGCCTGCTTCGACAACGCGCTCGAATTCCTGGTGCAGGGCGGCTACTCGCTGCCGCACGCGGTCATGATGATGATTCCGGAGGCATGGGCCGGCAATCCCCTGATGGATGAGAAGCGCCGCGCGTTCTACGAATATCACGCCGCCCTGATGGAGCCGTGGGACGGTCCGGCCGCGATCGCCTTCACCGACGGCCGCCAGATCGGCGCCACGCTCGACCGCAACGGCCTGCGGCCCGCGCGCTATCTCGTGACCAAGGACGACCGCATCGTGATGGCGTCCGAAATGGGCGTGCTCAAGATTCCGGAGGACCAGATCGTCACCAAGTGGCGCCTCCAGCCGGGCAAGATGCTGCTCGTCGACCTCGAGCAGGGCCGCCTCATTCCCGACGACGAGATCAAGGCCGAGCTTGCCAAGAGCCATCCCTACAAGGAGTGGCTCGACCGCACACAGATCGTGCTGGAGGAACTGCCGAAGGCACCGACCACCGGCGTGCGCTCGAACCTGTCGCTGCTCGATCGGCAGCAGGCGTTCGGCTACAGCCAGGAAGACATCAGCATCCTGATGACGCCGATGGCCTCGACCGGCGAGGAAGCCACGGGCTCGATGGGCAACGATACGCCGGTCTCGGCGTTGTCGGCCAAGCCCAAGCCGCTGTTCACCTACTTCAAGCAGAATTTTGCGCAGGTCACCAACCCGCCGATCGACCCGATTCGCGAGGAGCTGGTGATGAGCCTGGTCTCGATCATCGGACCGCGGCCGAACCTGTTCGACCTGCAAGGCCTCGCCACCACCAAGCGCCTCGAAGTGCGCCAACCGATCCTGACCGATGCGGATCTCGAAAAGATCCGCTCCATCGCCGATCTCGGCGATTCCCACTTCAGGTCGCGCACGCTCGACACCACCTTCCACGCCGGCCTCGGCGCGGCCGGCATGGACCAGGTGCTCGACGAACTCTGCGCGCGTGCGGAAGCCGCGGTGCGCGAAGGCGTCAACATCATCATCCTGTCCGACCGCATGGTCGGCACCGATCGCGTACCGATCCCCTCGCTGCTGGCCTGCGCCGCCGTGCATCATCATCTGATCCGCACCGGTCTGCGTACCTCGGTGGGCCTCGTCGTCGAGTCGGGCGAGCCGCGCGAAGTGCATCACTTCGCCTGCCTTGCCGGCTACGGCGCGGAAGCGATCAATCCCTACCTCGCGTTCGAGACGATCATCGCGATGAAGGAGCGCCTCCCCGGCTCGCTCGACGACTACGAGATCGTCAAGCGCTACATCAAGTCGATCGGCAAGGGCCTTCTCAAGGTGATGTCCAAGATGGGCATCTCGACCTACCAGTCCTATTGCGGCGCGCAGATCTTCGATGCGGTCGGCCTCAAGGCGGACTTCGTGTCCAAGTTCTTCGCCGGCACCCACACGCGCATCGAGGGCGTGGGTCTCGCCGAGATCGCCGAAGAGGCCGTGCGCCGTCACGCCGACGCGTTCGGTGAAGCACTGGTCTACAAGACGGCGCTCGATGTCGGCGGCGAATATGCCTATCGCACCCGCGGCGAGGACCATGCGTGGACGGCCGAGTCGGTGTCGCTGCTCCAGCACGCCGCTCGCGGCAATTCGCAGGAGCGCTATCGCGCCTTCGCGAAGATCCTCAACGAGCAGTCCGAGCGTCTGTTGACGCTGCGCGGCCTGTTCCGGATCAAGAGCGCGGAGGAAGAGAAGCGCAAGCCCGTGCCGCTCGACCAGGTCGAGCCGGCCAAGGACATCGTCAGGCGTTTCGCCACCGGTGCAATGTCGTTCGGCTCGATCTCACGTGAGGCGCACACGACGCTCGCGATCGCCATGAACCGGATCGGCGGCAAGTCGAACACCGGCGAAGGCGGCGAGGAAGCCGACCGCTTCAAGCCGCTGCCGAACGGCGACAGCATGCGCTCGGCGATCAAGCAGGTCGCCTCGGGGCGTTTCGGCGTGACGACGGAATATCTCGTCAACTCCGACATGATGCAGATCAAGATGGCGCAGGGCGCCAAGCCCGGCGAAGGCGGACAGTTGCCCGGCCACAAGGTCGACGCGACGATCGCCAAGGTCCGGCATTCGACGCCGGGCGTCGGCCTGATCTCGCCGCCGCCGCACCATGACATCTACTCGATCGAGGATTTGGCGCAGCTCATCTACGACCTCAAGAACGTCAATCCGACGGGCGACGTCTCGGTCAAGCTCGTCTCCGAAATCGGCGTCGGCACGGTGGCCGCCGGCGTTGCCAAGGCGCGCGCCGACCATGTCACCATCGCCGGCTTCGAGGGCGGCACTGGTGCATCGCCGCTGACCTCGATCAAGCACGCCGGCTCGCCCTGGGAGATCGGCCTCGCTGAAACCCATCAGACGCTGGTGCGCGAACGGCTGCGCAGCCGCATCGCGGTCCAGGTCGACGGCGGCTTCCGCACCGGGCGCGACGTCGTGATCGGTGCACTGCTCGGGGCCGACGAGTTCGGTTTTGCGACTGCACCGCTGATCGCGGCTGGCTGCATCATGATGCGCAAATGCCATCTCAACACCTGCCCGGTCGGCGTCGCCACGCAGGACCCCGTCCTGCGCAAGCGCTTCACCGGCCAGCCCGAGCACGTGATCAACTACTTCTTCTTCGTCGCCGAAGAGGTTCGCGAGATCATGGCGAACCTCGGCTTCCGCAGCTTCAACGAGATGGTCGGCCAGACCCAGATGCTCGACCAGACCCGTCTGGTCGCGCACTGGAAGGCCAAGGGCCTCGATTTCTCGAAGCTGTTCGTCAAGCAGAAGGAAGAGAAGGGCCAGAAGATCTATCACTCGGAGCGCCAGAACCATCATCTGGAGGCCGTCCTCGACCGCAAGCTGATCGAGAACGCGACGCCAGCTCTCGACCGCGGCGCGCCGGTGAAGATCGAGGCCGAGATCAACAACACCGATCGTTCCGCCGGCGCGATGCTGTCGGGCGCGGTGGCCAAGATCTACGGCCACGCGGGGCTGCCGCATGACACGATCCATGTCAGCCTCAAGGGCACCGCCGGCCAGGCCTTTGGCGCGTGGCTCGCCCACGGCGTCACCTTCGAGCTCGAGGGTGAAGGCAACGACTACGTCGGCAAGGGCCTGTCGGGCGGCAAGATCATCGTCAAGCCGCCGCGCAACGGCGGCATCGTGCCGGAAGAGAGCATCATCGTCGGCAACACCGTGATGTACGGCGCGATCGAGGGCGAGTGCTACTTCCGCGGTATCGCCGGCGAACGTTTTGCGGTGCGCAATTCCGGTGCTGTGGCGGTCGTCGAAGGCGCGGGCGATCATTGCTGCGAATACATGACCGGCGGCATCGTGGTCGTGCTCGGCAAGACTGGGCGCAACTTTGCGGCCGGCATGTCCGGCGGCATCGCCTATGTACTCGACGAGGCTGGCGACTTCGACAAGCTCTGCAACCTCAGCATGGTCGAGCTCGAGCCGGTGCTGTCGGAAGAGCTGATCAACGCCGGCACCTACAACCACTCCGGTGATCTCGAGGCGCATGGCCGGGTCGACGTGTTCAAGAACCTGCTCGATTCCGACGTCGAGCGCTTGCACGTCCTGATCTCGCGCCATGAAAAGGCGACCGGCTCCAGGCGCGCGATCGAGATCCTCGCGAATTGGAAGGAATGGCTGCCCAAATTCCGCAAGGTGATGCCGGTCGAGTACCGGCGCGCACTGCGCGAAATGCAGGCCAACGCGGACGCCGAGCCGAAAATCGCGATCGGGGCGTAAGTATCAACGCTCGTCATTGCGAGCGAAGCGAAGCAATCCAGATCTCTCCTCGGGAAACAGCCTGGATTGCTTCGTCGCTTCGCTCCTCGCAATGACGATGAGGAAGAAACAAACGAATTAAGCGGCAGGGACTTCGGGTTTTATGGGCAAGATCACGGGCTTTCTCGAAATCGAACGGTATGATCGCAAGTACACCCCGGTCGCCGAGCGCTTGAAGCATTTCAACGAATTCGTCGTTCCGCTCTCGGAGAAGGAAACGCGCGACCAGGCCGCGCGCTGCATGAATTGCGGCATTCCCTACTGCCACGGCACCGGCTCGGTCGCGCCGGGCACGCCCGGCTGCCCGGTCAACAACCAGATTCCCGATTTCAATGACCTCGTCTATCAGGGCAATTGGGAAGAGGCTTCGCGCAACCTGCACTCGACCAACAACTTCCCGGAGTTCACGGGCCGCATCTGTCCTGCGCCGTGTGAAGCCTCCTGCACGCTCAACATCGACGACAACCCGGTCACCATCAAGACCATCGAATGCGCGATCGTCGACCGCGCCTGGGAGAACGGCTGGCTGAGGCCCGAGATCAACACCGAGAAGACCGGCAAGAAGGTCGCCGTGATCGGCTCGGGTCCGGCCGGCATGGCCTGCGCGCAGCAGCTCGCACGCGCCGGTCATGACGTGCATGTCTACGAGAAGTTCGCCAAGGCCGGCGGCCTGCTCCGCTACGGCATCCCCGACTTCAAGATGGAGAAGGGTATCATCGACCGCCGCATCGCACAGATGGAGGCGGAGGGCGTCACCTTCCACTACAACAGCCATGTCGGCGCCGCCGGCAACGTCGATCCGCGCGAACTGCTCAACGAGTACGACGCCATCGCGCTGACGGGCGGCGCAGAAGCCCCGCGCGACCTGCCGATCCCCGGCCGCGACCTCGATGGCATCCATTACGCGATGGACTTCCTGCCGCAGCAGAACCGTCGCAATTCCGAGGAGCCTTTGAACGGCGTCACCGACATCCTCGCCGGCGGCAATCACGTCGTCGTCATCGGCGGCGGCGACACCGGGAGCGACTGCATCGGCACCTCGCTGCGCCAGGGCGCCAAGACCGTGACCCAGCTCGAGATCATGCCGGCGCCGCCTGAGCGCGAGAACAAGGGCCTGACCTGGCCGAACTGGCCGCTCAAGATGCGCACGTCGTCGAGCCAGGCCGAAGGCGCGATCCGCGAATACGCCGTGCTGACGCAAAAGTTCTCTGGCGAGAACGGCAAGGTCAAGAAGCTGCACTGCGTGCGCGTCGACGACAAGTTCAAGCCGATGGCCGGCACCGAGTTCGAACTCGACGCCGAGCTGGTCTTGCTCGCGATGGGTTTCGTGCACCCCGTGCACGAGGGCCTGCTCAAGCTCCTGTCGGTCGACCTCGACCCGCGCGGCAACGTCAAGGCCAACACGCTCGACTACCAGACCTCGCGCCCCAACGTCTTCTCCGCCGGCGACATGCGCCGCGGCCAGTCGCTGGTGGTGTGGGCGATCCGCGAGGGGCGACTGTGCGCGCGCTCGATCGACACGTTCCTGATGGGGAAGACGGACCTGCCGCGGTAGTTTTTCGCTCCGCCGCCAGTTTCACGCACACTGTCATCGCCCGCGAAAAGCGGGCGATCCAGTATTCCAGAGGCGGTGACGAATACGGAGAAGCCACGGCGTACTGGATGCCCCGCCTTCGCGGGGCATGACGGCGGAGTGAAGGGATAGCGAGCGGACCTCAACCCAGGACGTGCGGGAAGTGCTTTGCATCCCACTCGTCGAGTCGGAACAGCACCTTACCGTATTCGAGAAGCTTGTCGTTCGGTCGATAGGCGCGCGTCGAAACTTCAACGTCCGACGGTATTGGCATCAAGTGAAAATGCTCGTTAGTCTGACTTAGGGCCAGCAGTTCCTTGACGAGAAGGTCTCGGCCTTCAGGATTAAGCCACAGTTCGAATTCTCCAGCCGAGTTGATGTCTAACGTAATTCGAGCTGCCATAATTGCTCTCCCTCAATTCTGCATCCTCACCCCCAGCATCACCACCGTCCCCGCTGAACCCGCGCCGACGACGTTCGAATCCAGGATGTCGTGGCGCAGGCTGCCCTTGATCCAGAGGTTGCGGTTGAGCTTGTAGATGATGTCGCCTTCGATCGAGTAGGTCTTGTCGTTGCGGTTCTGGCCCTGATAGTCGAGCGTGCCGTAGGTGAACTTGCCGATGCCGGTGAGCCAGCGGCGGAAGTCGTGGTCGACCTCGGCGGTGTAGGTGCGCACCAGCACGCCGGAGGCGCCGGGGATCGTGGTCTCGGCGAGCTGCGTATCGGTGAAGAATTTCACGGTGGTGAGCCCGCTGGCGTTCCAGATTAGCGAGCCCGTGGTCAGGAAGCCGCTGAGCTGGCTGAGCCGCGGGTCGACATAGTTGCGCGCGGCGTAGCCGATCGAGATTTCGCCGGTGAGGATGCGCGAGAACTCGAAGGACGTGCCGACCTTGGCATAGCCGCCGTTTGAATCGCGCAAATAGCCGTTGCGGTCGGCGGCCTGGTCGTGAACGCGGGTGTCGCCCTCGATCTCCAGGAACGGCTTCAGACCCGGCTTGAGATCGTAGGAGAAGCGGCCGATGCCGCCGTACTGGTTGAAGTCGCGATCGTCGTTGCTGGAA
Source organism: Bradyrhizobium sp. UFLA05-108 (assembly GCF_059803455.1). NCBI lineage: Bacteria > Pseudomonadati > Pseudomonadota > Alphaproteobacteria > Hyphomicrobiales > Nitrobacteraceae > Bradyrhizobium > Bradyrhizobium sp. UFLA05-108. The sequence continues at coordinate 59,692 of NZ_JBANAZ010000011.1, forward strand.
ACCGTGCCGTCGGTGAGTTTCGAGTTGGTGTAGGCGGTGCGATCGACCGTGGCACCGGCGGCGACCTCGAAACGATTGAAGGTCTGGTCGACGCCGAGCGTCGTGCCGTAGGTGGCGTAGATCGGATATTTCTGCAGTCCGGCCTGGATGTTCGGGCTGCCGGGATTGTCGGTGGCAAGGCGCAGGCGGAGCTGCGAGGTCAGCTTGAGATCGCGATCGACGTCGATGCGGCCGTCGACATGGCCGGTGAAATCCGGCCGATCGATCTCGACGGGCGCCGGCGAGGCGACGCCATCGATCGTCGCAGGCAACTGGTTGCCATAACCGGTGAATGAGCCGCGCAGGTCCGCGACTAGCGCGTGGCGCTCCCAGTCGGACATCACGACGAGCTCGGGCGCCACGACATAGAGCGGCGAGCCGATCGGCTTGTTGAGCCGCGCCGGGTTGGTGTCGTAGCCGCCGGAGAGCTCGAGCGCACCCTTGATCAGGAAGCTGCCGGCGTAGTCACCGACGGGACCGAACGGGTCGTCGTCCAGCTTGAGGCGCCGGCGCAGCGGCTGGCCCGGCACGGTGCCTGCCATCGCCGCCGGCACCGGCGTCTTGTTGGCGGTCTCCGATGGCGGCGGCGCGATGCGCGGCTGGCCGATGCCGGGCGTGGACGTCGCGGTCGGGGCCGGGGTACCGGGGCCGGGCGCACGCTTCGGCTTCGGCTGTCCGGGATAGAGCTTGGGCTGCTGCCGCTTGCGATTGAGTGAGTCATAGCCCGAGGCGCCAGAGCCATTGGCCGCGGGCAGGCCATAAGTCGGCACCTGACCGACGCGCGATGGCGCCGGTGTGTCCTTGTTCTTGCGTGGATCGGCGCTGGGATCGGGCAACGCCGGCAAGGCGTCCGACGGCGGCTGCGCAAATGTGGTCGTGGCCGTCCGCCGCGTCGGCAGCGTGTCAGGCGAGACGAAGCCGCCGCGATTCGGATTGAAGAGGTCTGGCGTGAGGCTCTGGGCGACAGCGGGCGCACTCTCCAGCACGGTCAGCGCAAGGCATGACAAGGCGGCGCGCAAGACGTGCGCGCGTTTGCTCCGGCTCCTGCCTGGAGACGACCCCACGATGGAAAAAACTCCAACGACTTCAGACACTTCAGCAATGGCTTCCGCGGAGGACGCGGGTACCATCGTTAAAGGAGTTAAAACAATTATGGTTAATGAGCCGTTGAGGACGGAGGTACGCGCGTCGCCTCCCTGCCACGACCGTGCTAAGCAGACGGCCACGGGCAAACAGGGTTTGCCGACCTCTTCCCTGGATCAAAGCATGCCGAGCTCGAAACCGCTGATGACCGCATCATCCGGCCCCGCTTCTCCCGACATCGAATCCGCGCTGCGCACGCTGGAGACAGAGAGCGGCGGCATCGGCGCACTCGCCAGCGCGCTGAAGGGACCGCTAGGGGCGAGCTTCACGGCGGCGATCGACAAGATCCGCAACGCCAAGGGGCGCGTCGTCGTCACCGGGCTCGGCAAGTCCGGCCACATGGCGCGCAAGATCGCAGCGACCCTGGCCTCGACCGGCACGCCCGCCTTCTTCGTCCACGCTGCCGAAGCCGGCCATGGCGATCTCGGCATGATCACCACCGACGACGTCATCATGGCGCTGTCCTGGTCCGGCGAGCAGCCGGAGATGAAGAACCTCGTGAATTATTCGGCGCGCTTCGCGATTCCCATGATCGCGGTGACGTCGAACGCAGGCTCCGCGCTCGGACAGGCCGCCGATATCGTGATCGAGCTGCCCAAGGCGCGCGAGGCCTGCCCGCACAATCTGGCGCCGACCACCTCGACCCTGATGCAGGCCGCGATCGGCGATGCCATCGCGATCGCCCTGCTGGAGGGGCGCGGCTTCACGGCGCTGGAGTTCGCGCATTTCCACCCCGGAGGAAAACTCGGCGCGATGCTGAAATTCGTGCGCGACTACATGCGCACCGGCGCGGAGATTCCCGTCAAGCCGCTCGGCACGAAGATGTCGGACGCGGTGGTCGAGATGTCGGCCAAGGGCCTCGGCTGCGTCTGCATCGTAAGCGACGCGGGCGAGATCGCCGGCATCATCACCGACGGCGATTTGCGCCGCCACATGCGGCCCGACCTCCTGACCGCGACCGTCGACGACATCATGACGAAGCAGCCGAAGACGGTGCCGCCCTCCATGCTCGCGACCGAGATGCTGGAGGTGCTGAACACGAGCAAGATCACGACGCTGATCGTGGCCGAAGCAAGCAAGCCGGTTGGCATCGTGCACCTGCACGATCTCTTGCGGGCGGGCGTGGCTTAGTCCGACTGCTGCCTCCTCTCCGTCATTACGAGCGCAGCGATGCAATCCAGAATGCGACCGCGGAGGTTCTGGATTGCTTCGTTGCTTCCGCCTTCGCTCTTCGAGCTACGGCGGACAAGTCGCTCCTCGCAATGACGACGCTTAGAGCGCTGGAAACCGCGCCGCCTTCTCCTCCAGCGGCAATCTCAGCCCGTTCGCCAGATACGACACCGTGCGGTAGACCCCGCAGAGCATCATGATCTCCAAGATCTGCGCGTCGTCGTAATGCGCTGCGAGCGCCGCGAACTCCGCATCATCAAGCGTCGCGCGATGATGCAGGGCATCGACGGCCGCGATCAGCGCCCGCTCAGTCGCAGACCAGCAGGTTGAAGTCGCATCGCCATGAGCGGTGGCGCGGACCTGTTCATCCGTGAGACCCGCAGCTCCCGCGAAGATCGCGACGTGCACGCCCCATTCATATTCGCATGTGTTCAGTGCGCAGGTGCGGTCGATGACGATCTCGCGCGCACGCAAGGACAGTGGCCCCGGGTCCAGGAGGCTGCTGGCGCGAAACTTGTCCCAGGCGCGCTTGTGTCCTGCCATTACCCGGAACAGCATCAAGGGCGGCGCACCGCGCATGATGCGGTTGAACTGCTCATCGATCTCGGACGGGTATGGCGGATCCAGCGGTGCGATGCGCGGTGCGGCAGGTGACATGGCCAACCTCTATGCTACAATAACTGTAGCAACGTACGCTACACTATATGTAGCAACATGCAAGAGGCAGACATGGTGAGGCAGGTCGGGCAACGCAGCGTACGCGGCTCACGCACGGGCCGGCCGATCATGGCGCTGCTGGACCTCTTGGGGAAACGCTGGTCGTTGCGGATCCTGTGGGAATTGCGCGGCGCCCCCCTCACCTCTCGCGCGCTACGCAGCGCCTGCGACGAGGCATCCCCCACGGTGCTGCAGGCGCGGCTGACGGAATTGCGCGAGGCGGGTTTCGTAGAACTTGGGGAGGCCGGCGGCTACAGCCTGACGCCGCTCGGGCGGGAATTGTGCGAGACCTTCATGCCGCTGCACCGGTTTGCGGAAAAGTGGCGAAAGAATTGAGCAAAGCGTAGCGCCTTGCTCAATGCCTTCCCTTCTCCCGCAAGGGGAGAAAGTGCACTCCATAGAGCTCCATACAGCTCCATGCAACTCCACTAAGCAATTGTACTTGCTGGATTTATCTTCACCGCGCTACAGTGTGGTCCATACTCCTCCACCCCCATCGTGGGGACATTTTGAGGGATACTATGGCCCGCCTGACACGTTCTGCATTTCTTGAAAACCGTACTGCACGTTTGAAGCTCGCGATTAGAAAGAAACCTTATGGCGTCTTGATCGCGCCCGGCATCCACCTTTGCTATCGCCGCAACTCAGGCCCGGGCACATGGTCAGTGAAGTGCAACGGCTGGCTCAAGCGCTTCGCGTTGGCCGACGATCACGAGGACGCGAACGGCGGAAGCCTGATGACGTACTGGCAGGCATTGGAGCAGGCCAAGACGCTGGCGCGTGCTGGCGAGTGCAACAACGAGCAGCCGATCAGCGTTGCTGAAGCCGTTGACGCCTATGAAACCGATCTCGAAACCCGCGGCGGGCGCAAGTACAACGCGACCCAGCTCCGCTTGCACCTAACCGACGCTTTGAACAGCAAGGCAGTCGCGCTGCTCACCGAGCGCGAGCTGCGAGACTGGCGCGCCGGCCTGGTGAAGAAGGGGCTGAAGCCTTCCTCCGCCGATCGCATCGGTCGAGCGCTGAAGGCGGCGCTAGCGCTCGCTGCCAGGAACGACAAGCGCATCACCAATGTCGCCGCATGGAAGAACGGCCTGAAGAAACTGCCCGACAGCGAGGTCGCTCGCAACGTCATCCTGCCGGATAACACGGTGGCAGCCTTGGTGAGCGGCTCATATGATGAAGCCCGCGACTTTGGCCTGCTGATCGACGTTTTGGCCGAGACAGGCGCTCGCGAAAGCCAGGTCTTCCGGCTAACTCCCGCTGATCTGCAAGATCATCCGACCGTTCCCCGCTTGATGATGCCAACCAGCCGAAAGGGCAAGAACCGGAAGGTCGAATATCGCCCGCTGCCGATCTCGACGCGGCTGGCGAAGGCGCTGCGGCAACAGGCGAACGGCCGGGCCGCGCACTCGCCGCTGTTCGGCAAGATGTGGAACTTGGCCAAGACCTTCCGTTCGGTCGTCGAACGTCTTGGGCTTGGGCCCGAGGTGACGCCGTATGCGCTGCGGCATTCATCGATAGTCCGGCAGTTGCTCAAGGCCGTGCCAGCTCGCGTTGTCGCTGCGCATCACGATACGTCGATTGCGATGATCGAGCGAAACTACAGCCGTTACATTCTCGGCGATTCAACCGAGGCGCTCACGCGCGCGGCATTGCTCGATCTCGGTGCGCCGGCGAACTTGGCCGACGTTGTTCCGCCGGCACGGCTCGCATCATAACTCTTTGCACTGTCCACGTTGGAATTGATCTCTCATTGCATCCTGGTGCACGAGGTCTCGCTCGCGCAGGGTAACGTCATCCAATGACCTCATCCCCAAGAAGAAGCCCCCTCGTCCTGATCCGCTATGAGTCCCTCACAAGGAAGCTCGGTGGTTCGTTGGAGCCGCCTAGCGCTCGTTAAGCGGCAAGGCAAAGATCCTTGAAAGTGTGCTCAAATTGAAGCAGCGGGGTCGACCCGTAAATTCGCACACAAGCCCAAAAATCTGAAACTCGCCGAAAGAGCCGCGCGTCTCAGAAAGCACGGCAAGACCTGGGAGGATGTTGCCCAGGAGCTGTGTGGGCAGAGAAGCGAACCACCGTCCGCACGGCACATTCAATTCCTCGTTAAGCCCGGACTATGTGTCCGGGTTGGAAGCAAGGTGTACGGGACGTAAGCTGACCATCGGCGCGGATAGGAGGCATCCGACAAGCCGGCTCGCACCACCGGTTTCCGCGCACCTCACGGGTGCTTGGAGGTGCGCGCGAATGACTGACGAGCCACACGACACTGACCCCGATGTGCTGCGTGACCGCCTGCTCATGCAGGCTGAGCGCGGCGAGATCACGGGGGAGCGGGCCGAGACCGAGGCAGCTGCACATGGCCTCGAGTCGTTCGAGAGAAAGCCTGAACTTCCTCGCTTCGATCCAAAACTCAAATCTCACTGGTCGATCGTGATGGCGGTGGCGTGGATTGCGTGGCGCCATTTCGAACTGGTCAGGGAGCAGGATCCTGAGTTTTGTTCGGAGTGTTTTCATTGGATCAGTCGCGAGCTGAAAGAACGCCCGAAGGATGTCGAGCCTGTGAAGCGCATCGGATATTTTTTGGAGGCGCGCTCCGCGCCGACGTTGAGCCGCTTGGCGCTACTGGATGGAGTGTTGCGGGTTCGCGGCAATGTTCCTTTGACCGCTAAGATGACGATCCAGGACGCAGAGGCCGCACTGTGGCGCGCGTTGTCGGAAGGTCATTTGATGGCCGAAGGCGTCGACGCCGATGGCGCGGTGGTCGAGGTTCCATCGCGAGCGTGGGCTCATCTTCGGCTGTTTAACGACAGCGGGCGGGAAACTTTGAGGTACGTGCATAGCCGGACCGAGCCATTCACCGCGGTAACACTGCGGCGCAGCGATCTGTTACGGCTGTGGCCTGACCCGCCGGTTACTGCAAAGACTGCCACCGGCTGCCGGGAGTGGCTGATCAGAGAAATGCAGGCCTCACCTGCCGCCTCGCTGAAATCAAAGGATGAATTCTTCCGGATTGCCAACCAAAAGTTTGGCATCAGCCGAAGGTCGTTCGATACTGCGTGGAAAATGGCAATTGAAATAACAGGAGCGGACTGGTCTGCCGCGGGACGGCGCTCAAAAAAATCGAATCACCGCGCCAACTGAAATTGTGGAGGGTATTTCGAGCCCCGCAACGTCCCTAGAGATGCAGGATGAGTTATGTGCGTCCTACGGAGGTTGTCCTTATGTCGATCTCGCCACACGCATCATCCGCAACCGTCCAGCCGGTCCTGCTCTCGATCAGCGAGGCTGCCCAGCTCTTGGGGATTGGCCGATCAACGTTGTATGGCCTGCTTAGCGACGGAGATTTATCGGGGCTCAAGATCGGTGCAAGGACGTTGATCAGGCGCACTGACCTCGAAGCCCTTCTAGAGCGCCTACCGCGGAAATGACCGACGCCGCAGAGCAGCGCCGGTCGGAATTGGATTACGTCGAGACAGCCGAAATCTAGTCCTGATCAACGCAGTTGCCAAGCGGCGTCGGCCCCTCAACCCCAGAGGAGTCGAGCATGCCGAAATCCCGAACCCAGTTCGCTGCTGTCGGGCCGCCTCCACTGCCAACGCCGCGCCTGGCGCTCAGTATTCCGGAGTTTTGCAAGGCCCACGGCATCAGCGAGGGATTCTTCTACAAGCTGAAAAAGCAAGGTGAAGGCCCACGCGAGATGAAGGTGGGAGCGCGCACGCTGATCTCGTTTGAGTCTGCCGCAGAATGGCGTCGCGCGCGGGAAGCCCAGCACAACCAAGACCATCGCGAGGCCGCGCAATCCGTGCAGTCCGGTGATGCCCATGGCTGAAAAAGACTCTTCCGACGCCGATCTGATCGCTTTTAATGCCGCGCGGACCGTAGAGGAAATTCGGCACCCTTGGCGGGCCGAAGCGAGAAAGCCCCCGCTCGCTGACGCGAATTCCGACCGACAGGCAGCCTTCGAGGACGAGGGGTTGCCGTCATGCTGATCCGTCACCCCGATTCCGCCCGCGGCAACGATCTCTACGAAACGCCCGAGGTTGCCACGCTCGCGCTGCTGCGCGCCGAACCGCTTCCGCGGACGATCTGGGAGCCAGCCTGCGGTCGCGGCGCCATTGTGCGGGTACTTCGTGATGCCGGTCATCGGGTAATCGCGACTGATCTGTTCGATTACAATTCGCCGGATCAGGACCATGCCGATCGCGACTTTCTGCTGGAGCGTAAGGCGCCCGACGGCGTGGAGATGATCGTCACTAATCCTCCGTTTAAGTTGGCGGCACAATTTGCGGCCCATGCTCTATCGCTGTGCCCACGCGTGGCGATGCTGTTGCGCCTCTCGTTTCTTGAAAGCGGCAACGAGAAAACGAAGGCCGGACGGGCGCGACTGCTCGCCCTCGATGGTGGCCACCTGGCGCGGGTTATTATTTTTATCGACCGCCTGCCGATGATGCACCGTCATGACTGGACCGGGAATCGCGTTTCAAATCCAACCGCGTTTGCCTGGTTCGTCTGGGAGCGCGGTCATTCCGGTAAGGCACGAATCTCTCGTATTTGGTGGAGGCGAGGTGTGGTGGAGGCGCGGGCATGACCAGGCGGGTCCTTCCCCAGCGCCGGGCCGCAAAGACCTTCCACATGCGGTTTTGGAACCAAGCGTTCACGGTCACAGTCGGATTCTTCGAAGACGGCACGCCGGGCGAAGTCTTCATCGACAGCCGCAAGACCGGCGGTGACGTAGAGGCCGTCGCAAGAGACGCGGCGGTGACGCTGAGCCTTGGCCTGCAACACGGCGTCCCGATCGAATCCATCCGGCACGCCGTCACCCGCAACGGGGCATCCGGCGCACCGGCATCGATTATCGGCGCGGTCATCGACGCCGTCGCCGATCACGACAAGGTGCCGCGATGAGTCGCACCACAGCCCCGCCGCCGGAGATTGTGCTCACCAGGCTCACCAAGGCCGGCGGGCCGCTGACCAAGCAGATTTCCCTTGCTGCCGACGGCACGCTGATCAAGGACGGTTCGGCCTGCGTGATGACCCGCGGCACGGCCGAGCGCGTCAGGGTTGCCGGCGTCGCTGCGCTCGGCGCGTTGATCGAAAACCTGACGCCGTCACAGGCGCTCGCGCTCGGCACCTTGCGTGTGGACCTGCCTGATAAGGTCAAGGTCGCCACCAAGAAGACGGTTAACGGCGCGACACGACCGGACATCATCGCCCGCACCGGCGCCAACATCGTCTATCACGGCCCGGCATTCGCCCTGCTTGACTACGACACCAAGGCGATGCCGGCTAGTGTCAAGGCCGAGCTGCAACAGCGCGGTGACTTCTGGCCGGCATTGCTGACGGTGCTGCCGGCCCTGGCCGACGTGGCCCGCGTGATGCGGAGCTCGACCAGCGCCGGATTATCGCGCACTGACACCGGAGCCGCGTTGCCGGGCTCGGATGGAATCCACGTCTATGTCACGGTGAAAGACGGCACTGATGTCGAGCGATTCCTGCGGGCGTTGCACGAGCGATGCTGGTTGGCGGGTTTTGGCTGGATCATGGTTTCCAGCAGTGGCGCCCTGCTCGAACGCTCGATCGTCGACCGGATGGTCGGCGGACCGGAGCGTCTGGTGTTCGAAGGCGGGCCGGTGCTGGCGCCGCCGCTACAGCAGGACAAGAACAGCCGTCGTCCGATCACCATTGATGGAGCGACGCTCGACACCATGGCGGCGTGCCCGCCGCTATCGCTGATCGAGCGATCGCGGCTCGAGGAGCTGAAGGCCCGGGAGCGCGAGCGGCTGGCGCCGGCGACGGCCAAGGCGCGCGAGACATTCGTCGGTGTACAGGCCAGGAAGCTGGTCGCGCGCACCGGCCTGTCTGCGAGCGCCGCGAGAGCCGTGATCCTCCGCCAGTGCGAGGGAATTCTGCGGTCGGATGTCGAGCTGCCGTTCGATGACAAGGCGCTGGCCGGGTGCACTGTCGGCGATGTGCTGGCGGATCCTGATCGCTTCGTGGGAGAGACGCTGGCGGACCCGCTGGAAGGCGTCGACTACGGGCGTTGCAAGGCGAAGATCATGCGTCGGGACGACGGCACACCGTGGATCCACTCGTTCGCCCACGGCCGCACCGTCTATGAGCTCAAGCTCGACGCCGGCGCGTTGCGCAAGGCGATGGAGAAGGCGGCAAAGGATGACGTCGTTGTGACGTTCGCGAGGGCGGCAGCCGCCGCCGACCTCGACGCGGTCGAGCTGGCGGAGCTGCGGCAGCTGGCGAAGACGCTCTCCGGCGCCGGCCTGCGCGTGATCGATGGCGCGCTCAAGGCCGCCCAGCAGCAGCACGCCATGCAGAACGCCGACGCCGCACGTGCCCGGGAGGCAGCCCGCCGACAAGACCCGCGGCCGCATATCCGCTCGCCATTGCACGACGAGCCCTGGCTGCCGCAGATGGAAGTGCTGAACGAGGTCATCGGTGGAGTGATCTCCGCCAAGCCGCCGTCACGCGACATCGATGGGGACGCGATGTGGGTGCGCAAGCTCCCCGTACCCAACACGCACGCCTTCAGCCAGTCGGAAGTGAATGTCGAACCAGAGGAGACGACGAATGACTAGTTTGCCACCGCCCGAGCAATGGGTGCTTTGCAAAATGAACGAGATGGAACTCGCTGAGATGATCGAGGAGCAAATCGATTATTACACTGTGGACAAGGATGGCACTGTTCGCTCAGTGCATTTGCCGACGCCCTTCGTGCGACATTTTATGCGGCGGCACGACGACGTCCTGCCGACAATCGTTGCGATCGCGACGGCCCCCATCGTGCTGGCCTGTGGAGAGTTGCTGGCACCGGACGGCCTTGATCGCGAGCGCGGCATCCAGTTCGTCATCCAGGATGAGCTGCGAGCGGTCATTCCGAAACGCAAGGATTGCACGCAGGACGCGGTTAAGGCGGCGATGAAATTCCTATGGGATGAGTGGCTGTGCGACGTCGCCACCGACACCACCGGCAAGGCGACCCTCATTGCCGCCGCGCTCACCCTGATCGAGCGCTCCCTGCTGCCTGACCGGCCGAGCTTCTTCGTCACCGCCGGGCGGCGCGGCGGCGGAAAAACGACGACGTTGACCATGCTGATCATGGCGGTCACCGGACTGTGGCCGGCAGCCGCGGCGTGGTCGACCAATGAGGAGGAGAGGCGCAAGGCGCTGATGAGCTACTTCCTGCTCGGAGTAAGCTACATTCTATGGGACAACATTGCGCGCGGCACGCAGATCTCATGCCCGCACATCGAGAAGTCCTGCACGGCGGCATATTATTCCGACCGCAAGCTCGGCGTCTCCGAGATGGTCGCCACTGCCGCCTCGACCATCCACTTCTTCACCGGCAACAATATCGGGGCGAGGGGTGACCTGGCCTCGCGCAGCCTGCATATCCGCCTCGACGTCGACCGCGTCGACCCCGAGAACCGGCCGTTCACACACCCGGACCCGACCGGTTGGACCGAGAACCACCGCGCCGAGATCCTGGCGGCGCTCTACACCATTCTGCTCGGCAACCCGCAGCTCAAGGCGCCGCGCGACGCCGCGGGCAAGACCAGATTCAAGATGTGGTGGCGACTGGTTGGTTCGGCGGTCGAGAACGCCGCCAGGCTGGCCGGAGAGGAGCTCGATTTCCAGAAGCTGTTCATCACGCAGGAAGAGGACGACGAGGAATCGGTATCACTCGCCGACGTGCTCGAAATCCTGGCGAAGCACTGGCCGGACAAGCAATTCACGGCCGGTGCGGTAGCGGGAATAATCAACGACTGGACGCCGAACGAGGACAAACAGGCGCTGCGCGACTTTTTGCTGCCGGGCGCCCTGGCCGGTCACGTGTTCGCGGCAAAGACCATCGCCCGATTACTGAGGCGGCACCTGGATGAGCCGGTTCGCAGCGGCGCGCGGACGCTCGTCCTGCGAAGGCAGCTGCACGCCCATTCGAAAGTATTCTTGTACCAAATCGAAAGCTTGAAGGATGGCGGGTGATTGTGGGGATTGCGGGCATTGCGGGTATCGTTTCAGGCCTCCCTCAACGACCCGTGCCAATTTCACACCGCCGCTTCAAATGTCAGCGACTGGATGTGTGAAGGGTGTTTGGGAAACCCGCAAAGCCCTCCAAGCCCGCACAATGACGGGGCTTCGCCCGCCAAAAAGAGGCCGGCGGCGATCTTGTCGCCGGCACCCTCAGGCTGCCGCTGAGCGGAGGTTTCAGTCACAGCATTCGCCGGTCAGGACGAACTGCGTTATGATGGGTTCAGACCCCAACGAACCGGTCACATAGCATTGTCTCACCAACAAAAAGCTGAGGTGCTACCCCCTCGCAATAAGATGGCCTTGGACACGCTTGCCGGCGTGCGGCGCGAAATGTCCCGGATCTATAGGCTTGGATTGAACGGCAAGATCCAAACCGACGAAATGTCAAAATTCGTTTTTGTGTTGCGGGAGATCCGCGCCTGCATTGAGGCGGAGCTTTTGACAGACGTGCAACAGCGACTGGCCGTGCTGTCGCGAGATATGGACAACCACAATGGTCAACGCATCCCTCATCAGCCGGCTCTCTCACGCAGTTGACCTGATTGAGGAGCGGATCCAGCAGAACCGTCCGTGGAAGGTCGTGACGGTTCGTCGTGGCTATAAAGAGGACGGGAATGCGGCGCAAGATCGCCATTTCGCAGCCCATCCGGAAGATTGGGGCGCGGACGTCGTGATCTTCGAGTTTTGCAATGATAAGGGAACGGCCGAGGAGTGCCGAGATTGTTCCTCGCCGGCCGGAGCCAGCGCAGTTAAGATCCAGGAGCCACGTGGAGCTGACCCAAGGTGATGCCATCGACCAGCTCGGCCCCCACGAGGTGGAGTTCTGCGACTCTTGTCGAACCCCTAACATCCTCCCTGATCTGGCGCTTCACACTGGGCGGAGCGACCCTGATCTGGCGCTTCACACTGGGCGGAGCGTCAGGTTGACGGAGGCCGAGCCAGGGTTGTACTATTTTCTGGAGAAATCAGTACAAAACCGAGCTAAGCGAATGGCGCGAAAGGGAAAGCTGGTTGAAGCCGTAGCCTATATGCGGACCAGCACGTCAACGAATGTTGGAGAGGGCAAGGACAGCGAGAAACGCCAGCGGGTCGCAATCGAGGCCTATGCGAAGGCCGCAGGGTACGCCATAGCGCCGACGGACTGGTTTTACGACGCTGCCGTAAAGGGCGCCGACCCCGTTACGGCCCGTCCCGGCTTCGCTTCGATGATGGATCGCATCGCGACCAATGGTGCTCGATCCATCATCGTTGAAAGTCCTGACCGTTTTGCTCGTGACCTCGCGGTGCAACTCGCCGGCCACGATTATCTCAAAAATCTGGGTGTTGCGCTAATCCCGGCAAGCGCCCCGGATTTCTTCCTCGAAGACACGCCAACAGCAGTGTTGGTGCGTCAGGTGCTTGGCGCGATCGCGCAATTCGAAAAGGCGACACTTGTCGCAAAGCTGCGCGGTGCGCGCGAGCGCAAGAAGGCGAAGACTGGCAAGGCCGAGGGCCGCAAATCATATGCCGAAGCGAATCCCAACGTAGTTGAGCTGGCGCATCAGTTGAGCGAGCAGCGTCCGCGATTGTCGCTACGGGGGATATCCGCCGCACTGGCATCTCAGGGCTTCACCACGCCGCGCGGTCTGCCCTATTCGGCCTCAGCAGTGGCATCGATGTTGGCTCGCTAGGAAGCAGAGAGCTAGCCAAACGCCTGAGAGTGATTTCACTACGGCCGGCCTGTCTGCTAACGAGATCGCATGTGGCGCTGGTAACCATCCTCCCCCTCAAAACGTTGGCATATTGCTCCTTCGTCCTAGCGGGTGAACGGCTCGGCGACCTGACGTTCCGGGCCACCATGCGGTCGCTTCTGGTCAAGGGCCTGTGCATCCGCCCCAAGTACGTCGACGGGGACAACCCGGACCTGGGCCATTTCCAGCCTTATGATCGAAGACAAGCCAAAAATGGTATTTAGCCAAGTGAAAGTGACGCCGCCAGCGTGAAACGGCCCTAATCGCGCATGCACAGGAAACGGATTGCACGGTTCGCCATTGCGAGCGATGATAAAAAAAATGCGGTTGGAATGGACTAGCCTCCTAGGCGCTCTGGCTCCGGCCGCACCACCTTTTCTGGCAAAACCTGCTCTATCCAAAGCGGGAAACACCTTTGCGCAATGACGGGGCCGGATCTGGTCGATAGGGCTGTAATCGGCGCTGGCGGTCCCCGCCGGACTGCGGGGGGGGCGCAGTGTGGTCTTCCTCACGTTAGGCGCGATCCAAACCGCTCAAATAGACGTTTCCGATAGTTGAAGTAAGACGAATTCCGATCTGTGGGGCTAAGGATGCGGTCGGCACTTCTGGTCATTCTGGCGCTGATCGTGATGTTCACGGGCGGCGCGGCGCGCGCGGAAAAGCGTGTTGCCCTGATCATCGGCATTTCGAAATACGAGCGGGTCCCGCAACTCGCGAACCCGGCGAGCGACGCCGATGCGGTATCCTCTCTGTTCAAAAGCGTCGGGTTCGACGTAGTCAACACCGAGCATGACCTCGGCATCGCCGGCTTCCGCCGGTCCATCCGCAATTTCTCCGATATCGCCCGGGACGCGGACATCGCGGTGGTGTACTACGCCGGGCATGGCATCGAGGTCGACGGGGTCAACTATCTTATTCCCGCCGACGCCAAACTGTTGAGCGACATTGATATCGAGGACGAGACCATCTCGCTTGACCGCGTTCTGAAGGTGCTGGAGGGTGCGAAGCGGCTCAAGCTCATCGTTCTCGACGCCTGCCGCGATAATCCGTTCGCCAAAACTATGAGCCGAACCGTTGCCAGCCGTTCGATTGGCCGCGGTCTTGCCAAGGTCGAGCCCGCGATGTCGGACACGCTGATCGCGTTCGCAGCGAAGGCCGGCGCGGTCGCAAGCGACGGGGATGGCAAGCACAGCCCATTCGCGACCGCGCTCGTCAAAAATATCGCTGAGCCCGGCCTAGACCTTCGCCTCGCATTCGGCCGTATCCGCGACGAAGTGCTCAAGGCGACTGCGAGCCGCCAGGAACCCTTTGTCTACGGCTCACTTGGCGGCGAGACCATTGCGCTGGTTCCCAAGCCGATCGACCTGGATACGGCTGCCCGCGTCGACTACGAGCTGGCGGCCCAGGTCAGCACGATGGACGCCTGGCGCTCATTCCTTGTCGCCCACGGAAGCGGACTGTACGCGGATCTCGCGCGAGCGCAGCTGACCAAGCTGCAGGACGCGCAGCTTGCGCGAGAAAAGGCTGACGCAGCGCGACGAAACGCCGAAGTCCAGGCGACACAGAAGGCCGAGGACTTGCGCAGGCAGCTGGAAGAGCAAAGCGCACGTCAGACAGCGGAGGCCAAGCAGCAAATTTCCGAGCAGGCCAAGAAGGAGCTTGAGGAAAGCCGCCGCCAGCTCGCTGCACAGGCCAAGAAAGAGCTGGACGACGCGAGAAAACAGGTTGAGTTGGCGCAGCAGCAGGCCGAAGAGGCCCGCAAGCAGCTTGAGGACATCCGCCGTCAGGCCGCTGCCGACGCCCAGGCCCAGGTCGAGAGGGCCAGAGAGGCCAGGGAGGAAGCGGCGAAAATGTCTTCCCTCACGCCCGCACCGCCAGTCCCACAGGCTCCCCCGCCTCCTTCGCCCCAGATCGATGCCTCCGATGTCGCGCGGCTACTGCAAGCTCACCTCAAACGCGTCGGCTGTGATTCAGGGAGCAGCGAGGGGCGCTGGGACGAGAGGTCCAGAAAGGCGCTCGCTCTCTTCAACCAGTATGCGAAAACAAACTTTGACATCAAGGTTGCAAGCCTGGACGCGCTGGACGCCGTGCGCGACAGGAAGGACCGTGTTTGTCCGCTGATCTGCGCCAAAGGACAGCGGGTCGACGGCGATCGTTGCATTCAGATCAGCTGCGGGAAGGACTATTTTCTGAACTCGAACGGGGAATGCGAGAAGCGATCGGAGCCGCCGCCAAAGCCACGCGAGCTCGCGCGCGAGCAATCGCCGAAGGTACAGGCCCCTCGGCCATCGGGGGGTGGAAAATGCTTCAGCTTCGGCGGGAAAACCTATTGCGAGTGACCACAGCGCTTCACACAAGCGAGCCAGGGTTCGGCTTTCGCAACTCCGCGACGCCCTCGCGGCGAGGATGTCTCATGACAAGCAATAGACTTTTCCAGGCGATCGTGTTCGCAGTTTGCACTGGTCTCAGCCCTGTCTTTGCTGCCGCGCCTGCCGGTTTGCGGAATAAAACAATCCACGTTTCGTACTTTGTCGCGGTTCCCAGGAGAGGGTATGACGGCAAAGAATCCATCCGCGGCCGGACGATTTCGCGAACAATTTATGTTAGCAGTCTCGGCCGCGCTTTTGCCAACAGGGCAGATGTCGGCGGCAGCAAAAGTTACCAGCGTTCCTTCAGCCAAGCAGGCCCAGAGGATACAGGCCGAAATTACCAGTTTGAAGGATCAAGAATGATCATCACAACCGCGGCCGGCGACAACGGCGCCTCACAGATCACAATCAATTTCGATAGCAGTTTTCGGACCTGTTCCGTGGCTGTCATAATCGGGAGCTCAGGTGGTGCGATATCGTGGATCAACTTTCACGGAGAGCGGGTGACGGCCACGGGCGCGGCGTCGATATCCAACGCGACTTGTTCTATCGAAAATGGCAACGGGGTTGCTCAATAGTCGCGATTTGAAGCGGGAGTTCCTACAGCCAGCGCATGCCCTGCAAACCGATAGATACCGCCCGAGGTCTTGCTCTCCTTGTTGGAGGCTCTGCCCGGTCCATACGGATAACCCTCGTCGCAACATCGAGGGCGAGTCGAAGAGATCCAGCGGACGTCGAGGCCAGAGGGTCGCCTTTTCGGCGGCGGCGCGAACTGGTAAAAATTTAGATTAGTGGAGAAAGGTTCACATGGGTTTGGCCCGTTCAGCCGTCAGTGTTGTTTTCATCGGCGCCGTGTGGATGGGGGCGGCTCCAGCAACTGCTGCTCCGCAACAACTGCTGAACAAAACGGTTACGTTGAGTTGGAGCGCACAGGCTGTTGTGCGCGATCCCAACGGAAAGGAGAGGCAGACCCGCAACAACATCAAGTACATTGTCTACATTAGCTCATTGGGTCGGTTGTTCGAGTACTCGTCGCGATCGATCGGAGGGCGCACCCAGGGCGCAGATGTCGACCCAAACGCGGCGAAAAACGGTATTGGTGAAGCCAGAGGGCTGCGGTTTGAGGGCAACCGGCTTGTCGCCTACCGCGGTTATGGGGGCGGCGGCGGTTCGGGCGCGATGCGGGCCGTCGCGACTTTCGATAGCAGCTACTCCAGCTGCACGGTGGCCGTTGTGGTTGGCAAAGAGAACGGCAAAACCATCAAGCGTCAGGGGTTCGATGGCGTCGTGCGCGAGATTCTCTCAGTAGAAACATTGGGTGCCACCTGCTCAATTCAAAACGGCAATGCATTCGCGAACCGGTAGCGCCATCAGCATCAGCATCTGATCGCAAGCGATCGACCCGCGCTTCGTAACCGCTGTTGAACGTCCCGCAGCCACGACGTTTGCGGCACCTACACGCTTACGCATCGGCTCGCCGCTCAGCCTCAAAGAGGCGCGCCAATGCGACGGCACCATGTAACCTGCTCTAGGGACGGTCGCCGAAGGCGGCCTCCGCCCCTTCTCGCAAGCGAGGCGGGGTAATAAAGGACCGCGGCGTGCTGGCCTGCGCGTCCAGATAGCAAGGCGTGTACATCGCCTGGAGCTGCTTGCCCCTGAGGAAGATCATGTGTGGGCTGAGCCCGCCCCGCTGCGCGATCCAGCGCCGCACCTGCGACGGATACATCGAGTACAGCAGCTGGGTCGCCTCGGGATTGGTAATCGCCCGGCCATTGGAACCGAAATCCCAGGCGGCATGGAAGCCGAGCGTCGCGTTCGAGGTCACGCAGATCCGGTCGTGCGGGATGGCGCCGAGAACAATGGTGCAGGCGGAGGCGCAGAGGCAGTCGATGATGACGGTTTCGCCGGAACTGCGCAGATCCTGATATCTGTCGACATAGGTTCCGATCCGGCCACCAGGGTCATCCGCGATTCGTACCACCGCATGACTCGCTCCCATGCCCGCGAACAGAAGTACGGACGTCAGCACCACCAACAGATAGATCTTCATATGTTGCTCTCCGCTTCCCCATTGCAGGCGGATGACGACATATCGGCTTCGCCTCGACTGTGATGCGCGGCACATCAATGATGGCGCGGCGGGAAGGGCGCCGGCGGTTGATCTAGTGCCAACCGCACCCAATCCCAGCTCACCGGCGGCGTGATGCCCCCCACCCCGGCAAAGCGAGCATCGCCACTGCTTCGCACGCCGCGGGCAATCGCCTCGTTTGGCAATGCAGATTGCAAATATGACAACATTTCCGACGTGCCCCTGTCAGATCGAGATCGCCAATTGGTTAGTTCAATACCGGCGACAGAGCGCGCCAAGCGGTGTCCACCATGACGTCTGAGTGTCAGTTCAAGTTGCAGTTCAGTGATGAATGTTTCACCCAACCACTGACTATGACTGAGTTGTACTCGGCGGACCCCCATGCCCAACGCACGCTCTGTTTATCCGTGTAGCTAGCAAAGAGATCGATATGGGTCCCTTTCGGCAGCTTAAACCAGATTACGCCAGGAGCGTCGGACTGATGCCACATCTTATCGGCATTGACGGGAAGAGTCGTGACGTTGGCAACACCAGTAGTTTCACATCGTTCACTAGCCGTCTCTGCACCCGCGGCACCCACCGACAAGATGACGATAATCGGTGCGTAAAGACACTTTTTCATTGCTCCTCTCCTATTTCATTCGCGCCATCAGCGCGCTTCATCTGAGCACGGGGTCGGCCTTCCGCCGGATCTCATGCACGCGCGAAATCGCCACGGCTCCACGAAGCTCCCGGCCCACAGGCCGCGTTGGTGGTGCCGCGCCTCGTCCTGTGAGCTAACATAGCTGCCCTTGCTGTATTGCGGCCAATCGAGCGCGAGCCCGCTGCGCACGATCCAGTCCGCGATGTCGACGTTGTCGACCGTGCACACCGCGACGCTGCGGCCATAGCGGTCCCGGTCGACCTCGACGCATTCGACCGGGCGGTGCGCGATGAACTCATAGAGCGCGTTGGCAACTTTCTGACCGCATCGATACAGGTCGCTCTCGGCGTCGCGGCATAGCTGGTTGCTTTCGGGCGCGTCGATCCCGAACAGCCGGATGCGGCTGCCATGAATTTCGAGTGTGTCGCCGTCGATGACGCTGGCTTGCCCGATTAAGTCGGCGGCTATCGATGACCCACCGGACAGGGCGAAAAGGACTGTGGTTACGACAACCGACTGGATCAGTTTCATTGCGGGACCGAAGGGCCGATCCTTTGTTTGTGAATAGAACAATCATCCCCGTTGCCGCGCTTTGTTCGCGGTATGCCCCTAGCGGCCACGACGTCAGCGAAGTGGAGCTACGTCGAACCATTCATTTTTCGATGCAGATTCGGATGTCGTTGGACCGATTCATGAAGACGTATGCATCCGGACGATAGGAGTACGTGTAGTTATAGCTGGTGCAACGCACCGCAGTGTTGTCATCGAACACCAAGATGCGATCATATTCGCAGCCAGTGAATTCGCCCTTGCGCTCGTTGTCCTGAATGAACCCAGCCACGGTCTTTTTTGCTACGAGGGTATAGCCGACGACCCGATCAAAACGGCAAGCAGCGTGACAGGGAAGAATGGTTCCGACGAACAGTAGCAACGATAATACTAACCGCAATTGGTCCTCTCTCAGTTTGCTAAAAACCTGTTGTTGCATGTCATTTGGCGCTGCGTTGTGCAAGCTATGGATGGCCCCCGACCGAACATGACTATTTTCCGGCCACTATAGCCCGTAAACGGTCGGGGCCTTCGTTATGAAGCGTGACGCAGGCGTTCATGTGCTCTTGCAGCAAAATCGAAATATTCGAGCAACTTTTTTCAATCTTTTCCGTCATTTCCTGATGCGCCATTTCAAGCCGCGCCTTCGACGCGTTAAACGAGACCCCGGCGACTTCACCTATTCGGAAGCCGCGCTCCATCAGTGCACCGCCGACCTCTTTGTACCGCTGGCCGGTGGGATCACGCTCGCCGTTTTTCATGATCATGCATGCCGCAACGATATTGGCATAAGCCGCACAGATCAGATGCTCATGCGCAAGATTGTTGGCTTCCTGCATAGCCTGGCGATTCAAGGGGAACGCAGCATCCTGCGCGCTCATGGCCTGAGTGGTGCCGAGTGCCAAGCTCAGCACCAGTGCAATTCGTCTGATAAGCATGGGTTTCCTTTCGGCCTCGACCGCTTAGCGGAAGCCGTTAAGACGCTCTTGCGATTGCGCGCCAATTACTTGCTGCTTTGGGCCGCCGCCTTCCAGCGCGCCCTGCCGGTGGATCGGAACACAACGGCGGACACATCCGAAAAATGCGGTTGTACTTCTATCCGGTTCTCACAAGGGAAAAAGCAAAGCCCGCGCCGCGATGTGCTGGCCAGGCATAGGTGCGAATCTCAGTTCCCCCTGGCCTGCCAAAGCAAACAATTGGCTTAAAATCCCAAGAGCATCCGTTGAGTTCGACCTATATCATAGGTTGCTCGGACTGCGGATTGCGCCATCGAACTGACCGAGCCGATTATGTGTGTGAACGCTCGTCAGAAGGATCTGGACGCAAGGTCAGTCGGTTCATGACATTGGCCAAGGCGCTGAAGCTCTCGTTCGCCGTCGTGCGGATCGGCGAGTACCGCTGCAACGCGGCTGGCGCTTTATGTCCAACGCGGAAGGCCGCAACCGCTACCGCCAGATGATCGAGACAGCGACCGAAGAGGTGAAGGCGCGGAAGGCAGCCTGATGAGCGACGACTACCAAAAGTTTCTGCGCGACAACGTCGTCGAACCGGAAGAGCACAAATTCCCATGGTGGGCTTAGGGCGGCATTGCAATGATTGTCATCCCGGCGATCAAGTTTCTCGTCGCTATCGCGACCACCGCTAACTGACGTTTCGTCCCTGCGCACCGCGATGCCGAGTTCGAAGCGCAAATCCCGGACTTCACAACAGGAGCAATGCCAGACCAATGAGACGCCTTCCACTCGCATCCGCAGCGCTCGTGCAGCTGATGTTTCCTGCATCGGCGGGTGACGTCAGCGCCGCCGATATCGCCAGGCTGCCTCAGGATAAGGTCGCCCTGATCAAGCAGCAGTGCGCCCACTGGGGCAATCAAGGCAAATTCGAAATGCAGAGGTATTGCGAAGATGAGGAATACGAGGCTCTGCAAGAGCTGATCAATCGCGGCAGCCTCAAGCCCAATGGAGACCGGCTGTGAAGACGTCTCTCCTCGCCGCTGCAGCCGCGCTGCTGATGGCAACTGCTGCCCCTGTCAGCGCCGAAGATCTCATGATCAGCGGCTACTGGCGGGCCTACCGCAACGTGGTCGGCGACAAGCCCACATGCGGGGTGTCCACCAGCACCGCTGATGGCGGCACCTTCATGATCAAGTATTTCTATGGCGACACCTATCTCACGGGCCATGTCATGAAGCGCAGTTGGCGATTCCCGTCGGACGGTACCTACATCAACATCCCGCTGACCGTAGGTGTTGATCGCAACCCGATCCTGAGAGGCAACGCCATCGGCTACACGCAGTTCGTGTCTCCTGAAGATGGGGTCAGGCAACCGCTGCCGACGCTGGAGTTCAGCATCACACCGCAGAAGACGAGCATCGATCAATTTCTCGACGATTTCTCGTTGGCGGCCAAGTTCTGGCTGCGGTTCGACGAGGGGTCGGAAAAGCCTTGGGTGCTGGACATGACCGGCTCGGCGAAAGTGACCTTGGTCTTCAAGGCCTGCGCGCTGGAGCTGATTAGGCTCAGCAAGGGGAACGATTCCCTCACCTCACAACCCTACGGGCAGCCTCGCGCGACGCAGCCCTATGGCCAGTCGCAACCGACTCAGCCGTACAGCAACCGGAGCGAGGAGGCGCCGCCGCAGCAGCCGCAAGACCAGAGCCGGGCTCCGACGCCGAAGACGGTGAAGACCAAGCCGGTCAGGCGGGACGACGGTTCGATCTGATTACAACAATCATCCCGACAGCAACGAGAAGGGAACGACTTGACGTGAAGAGGCTATCCATCGCGGGCGCAGCGATGCTGTTGTCGACTGCTGCCGTTGCAGCCAACAAGCCAACCATCCTGATGCAAACGGGCGCGTGGACCGCCTACAGCATGATTGCAAGTGATGGTGTCACACCACTCTGCGGGATGTACACAATCGGTGGCAATCGCCGGATGTACGTCACGTATTTCCGGCATCGCTTCGTCGTCCATTTCTATAAAGCGTCATGGCGCGTGACGGTCGGCACCAAGGTGAAGACGACGCTCAGAACCGATAGCGGCGAGACAGACACCGGCACCGGCGTTGCCTATCGGGATGACACTGGCCAACAGACCTATCTCGCCGTTAATGTGAACCAAGGCGCGGAAAACGGCTTCCTTGATCGGATCGCCCGTGCCGACAAGCTGACCATTTCTTTTCCCGATGGGGATGAGGCGGATTGGACCGTGCGGATGGACGGCAGCCGCCCGGTATTGGATGCGCTGAGACAATGTGCCAAAACGCTCGACGAACGCGATGCCGCTACAGCAACGCAGCCCTTCAAGCCAAAAGCCGAAACCCCTGCAACGCAGCCGACCACTCCACAGGCGGAGGGAATTGCACCGGAGACGCCCAAAGTGGTGAAGCCCGGAGCCAAGAGGGACGACGGCGCGATCTGATGGAGAAGCTCACCCTGACCGAGACGGCGTTCTACGCCGCAGCCCTGAATTCATGCCGCGGCCACCCTCATGTTGGCACCAAATCCCAAGAAACTGTCATCAAATCACAAGAGTCGACCGCCGCGTTCATGTTAGCGAGCCCTGTGAGTCGTTCTTCTTTGGCTCTGCGATCATCGAAGCCGCATGCAAGCGTGATCCCGCAAGACCGGTTTTCCCAGATCAGCCGCGAATGAAAAATGAACGAACCAGAGCCGAGCTACGGGCTCGCTTCGGTGCAAGATGCACAACCTGCGCATAGCCGTCAATGAACGACCTGAAATGCAACGACACTCTATCGCGATCAACTTGCTGCGCGAGTTCGGTGGAAATTGAAAAAATGTTGGGGCGCAAAGGTCTCATACTTATAACCTTCGCATGGGCTGTCGAAATTGTCGGTGTGCTCACTGGCTTCACCACCGCGGTCGTCACCACGTATCCAAATGGTGAACTGCCAACATCGCTTTGGTCATGGCTGATGGTTTTGCCCATGGCCATGGTCGCCATCGCAGAGCTTGGCCGTGTCCCACTGACAAGCGTGCTGTTCCATCGGCACAAAGTAATGCAAGTGCTGGCCTTTGTCGGAATCGTTTTCCTTGCAGGCCTCTCCTTTGAGAACTGGACATTTGGTTTCGAGCGGATCGTCGAAATGCGGCTCAAGCCGGTCAGCGCAGCTAACCTTGCTTTCGCACAAGCCGACGCCAAGCTGAATGACATAAAAAGCAGGCGGGACGACGTGATCGATGGCGATACTAAGCGTCGCGTTGAACTTGACAATCAACTGAAGGACGTCGAGGCCCAAATCCAGGCCGAGAATGATCGCCACTCCGAAGAGATGGTGAGCGGAATTCCCAATAGGTGCAAGCTCGTTAGGGAGAGGTGCGTCGTCCCGGAACAAAACAAAGAGAATCAGCGGCACGACAACAGGATCAAGCCTTTAGGCGAGCAACGCGATGATCTCCGCAAGGCGCAAGTCAACGTTATCAACGGCGACCGCAACGCCATCAAACAACTGGATATTGAAATCACCGAAGCGAGCCGAGCGGTAAGCGAGGTCAGAAACGCGCGGGACGAGCAGATCAGCCAAAATCAGATCTATCGGCTGGCGGCCATGTGGTACCGCATCAGCGCTACAGACGTTTCGAATGAGCAGTTTGAGTTCGTGCGGTTCTGGTTCTCGACCTTTAGCGCGCTCGCCGTGGCCCTCGCGGGCAGCGTGGCGGCTTTGGTGTACTACGCTAAACAGCGCCTTCCCGGTGAATCGCGTTTGTCACGGCTTGTAGCCAAACTCTTGAAAGCGCGCCGCGCCTATTACGACCGTAAGCGCAGGCCTGTCTATCGCGACGTACCGGTGGAGAAGGAAAAGATCGTCTACCAGGACCGCGAGGTGCCAGTTGAAAAGATCGTCTATCGCGACGGTAAGGAGCCGCCAAGAATTGTCGAGAAAGAAGTGGTCAAGTGGATCGACCGCATCGTGCTCATTCCGCGGTGGGGCATCAAGGCTCCGTTTCACGTCAACTCCTTAATCAGGGACAAAAAAACAAACGACACGCCTGATCTGAGCGAAATGCGGAAGATGAGAGATGCAGGATAAGACCGAAACCATGCTTGACCAGACCTATCTGCGGCCCGGGATCGTTGCCCGGACCGGAGCCGTTGGAATGGCAGCAATCGGCATAGGGGCTGGCGTGCTCCTCGCCTGTTATGGAATATCATTCTTCATTCACCCCGACAGCAAGCGACTAGACGGCCTGACAGCGAAGGTGGAAGAATTTGTTAGGCGGCCAGATCGAAGTGAGCAAGTTATCGCGAAGCTGGACGGTCTCAGGCGCGACGCCGGGGAGATCTCCGGCGGCATCACTGCGCGCCTCGCTTCCATTGAGGGGAGCATCGAAGAAATCAAACACAGGCCAATCATTTCCGGCAGTCCCGACAACCATGAAAAGACCAATGGCAACGTAATCGAAAGAGAAGTAACGGTGTTTCACAGGGTTCCGCACGACAACGACAGTGTGGTCATGACTGGCTGGGATTACGCTGATGGTGCTTCGGCCGACCAGCCGCCAAAGAGACAATACTGCTACTGGCAGAGCGAATGGTTGGGAGGCACGACGGCTCAAACCACTATTTATCTTGCCCATGATCGCCAGCGCTTACAAGGCATTGCGGCAGGTGTGCCGCAGCTTGAGGATGCGTTGCGGAAGTGCATCTGGTGGAACGCGTCATCGAACTGGAATCGGTAATTCAAGTGAAGACGTTACTTGCGGCGGTCACAGCGGGGAATTGAAATGAACTATCGCATCGTAGTCGCGCCAGGAGCGCGCTCACGGTGGGAGGCAGGATGAGGCTTGGGAAATTGACGGCAGCGCTGCTCGCCTCACATCAAGTCCACCGCCGGACAGGCCGGACTGCTGGTGCAGATTTTCAAGACGAGTTGGGACCCACCGGACGGCGTCAAGGCCAGGTCCATCGCACGGCATACGCCCGCTCACCGTGGCCGATGTCGAGACAGCTGCGGCATTGGCGGAAGAGCGCGCCGTCGTGGTCGGAGCGACCGTCGAAATTCTGGCCGAAAGATTTCAGGAAGTGCGCGAGCAACGAGACGCGCTGCTCGACGAAGTCAGGATGCTGAGAACAGCCTTCCAAAATTTGACCGCAGCTTTCAACCGTGCCGACAACAATCGTCGGCAGGCCGTACAGGCTCCCGGCTGAGCCGGATGGTCGCTGGATTATTTGGCAAGGCCTTCCGATTTGGTTCGGCCCGTCGGTCCGGGGCTGGCCCGGGCACATTTGCGACGCGGGCGACAATGGGCGGATATGCTGAGGTGCGGCGGCGGAGGGGTGCAGGAATTTTAAAATCAGCCGGACGTGTGCGTTGGGGTGCCCGCCTTTTTCAACGGAATCGGCCAGAAGGCGGCATAAGTTATTTCATTCGATCAGTTCGTCGGTGGTGACCAGCAGGGATGGAGTAAGGGTCAGACCAAGCGCTTTGGCCGTTCTCAGGTTGATCGCCTGCTTAAGACGGGTTGGCCGCTCTACCGGTAGGTCTGCAGGTTTCGCACCCCGCAATATCTTGTCGGTGTAGCTGGCGGCCTTGCGGAAATAGTCGAGATAGTCTGGTCCATAGGACATCAGAAGGCCATGGGAGACCATTTCTGAAACAAGACCGATGGTCGGCAATCTGTGCGCGATCGCCGTAGCACCGACGCGCGCCCGTTCGTTAAACAACATTGGTCCGACGACAACTACACCATCCACGTGAAAAGCTGAGGTGCTACCCCCTCGCAATAAGATGCGATTTCAACGCGCTCCACTCGCGCAAGCACGACAACGAAGTGAAGCTTTGCGCATTCGATGTGCTCGCGATGGACGGCGACGACCTGCGCGATCTGCCGCTGCATCTGCGCAAGACTGACCGGGAGCGCCTGCTCGCGCACCGGCCAGACGGCATCACCGTTGCGTCTTTCGAGCGCGGCGAGATCGGGCCCGACCTATTCCGGGCAGCCTGCCGAATGGGCCTAGAGGGTCTTGTCTCCAAGCATCGCGATCGACCTTAGCCGCGGCGGCCGGCAGAAGTTCTGGATCAAGATCAAGAACCGAGTCCATCCAGCAATAGAGCGCGAGCTATAAGGTCCTGTCGGAATGCCTGAACACCGCAATGCGGTGATCGTCCCGCCACAGCTCGACCGCTTCGCCGTCCTTGAGTTGCCTAGCACGTACCTTGGCCGCCTCATCGTCGGGACAGCGAAATTCTACTCGGTCCTTAATGTGATCATCGTCCCCAAGGACGTAAATCCTGTAGCCTTGCATAGTCGGCCCCCATGGCCCGGCGCCCCCCCGCAGGGGTATGGCAACAATCAAAAAAATTTCGCTTTAACATAGGTTATTCGCGAACAAAATTCGGTCGGCCCGTATTAGTGCAGAGGAGCGTGGGCCATGGATCCGGAGCGAGAAAGGCTCGAGCACCAAATTGAATTTGCAACTCGAGCCGCGTCCTACATCAGGGATGAGACTACGGTGCAGCGGCTGCTGCGATTCGCCGCGCAGCTGAAATACAAGCTCCTCCAGTCTTCGCGGCGACGCGAAATCCGGACGAGGGCCTACCAGCTTTGGGAGCAGGCGGGACGTCCCTTGGGGCGGGACTGGGACTTTTGGTTTGAGGCAGAGAGGCAGATACGAGACCGGGACGAGTAGAACACGAATGCCGAACGCCCCTTCGCCAATCCGGAAGCCGCAGCGCGCAAGCTGGTCGAGCCGCCGGCATCGAGCCCGTCCAGGACGGCCGCATCCACATCGAGAAGATCAATGCGCTTTTCCTCTACGCGCTGAAAGCAAGCGGCCCTGAGCTCGGCGCCGGCATCAAGTTTGCTGTCGAACGCGGCTGGCTCGAGCTGCACGAGAGCGGGACCTATGTCCGGCTCTCGAAGACAGAAGCGGCCGGCTAAGGTAGCGACCAGCGCCTTATGGGGCTGGGCGCTATCTATTTCTCCGGCGCGGCGATTGTTTTGCTTGATCCTTCCGGAGCGCTCTGCATGCCCGGTGGGCTTTGGCCTTGCGGACTTTCCGCAGGCGCGCCACCAGTTTTAGTGTCAACTGGCCCGGTCCACCCTTGAGGTTGCAACTGGCCTTTTTCCTCCGGCGGGGTAGGCGCCTCGCCGACGGTTGAGGAGGTTGGTCTGTTTCGATCCGAGTCGGCCATCGCATGGCCACAGCTCAAACACGAGATCAGGCATGCAGTGAGAGCAAATATCCGCCACACTAGAATTCTCCGGCCGAGGGTGGCCCAGCGGTTTGGCCGCCAGCCTGGTCCAGCTCCGGACTTACAGGGGGCTCTGTGACCGGAGCACGTCGAGAACACACAAAATTGCCGGTTGTTCCGAACTCGTAAAAGCTCTTTAAATTCTTATCTTTTGGACATGCGTATCGCGTACGAGCTCTGCCTGGCGGCCGCCGGCAAGCAGGTCCCATCGGGGCCGGACTGGGTCCATGAAGTGAAACACGACGGCTACCGGATGCTCGTCATCCGGGACGACAAACGCGTGCGCCTGCTGTCCCGCAACGGCAGCGACTGGACCAAGCGCTATCCGTGGATCGCCGAGGCCGCGCTGAAGAACCGCCAAAAACATTTCGTCATCGATGGCGAGGCTGTTCTGCTGGGCGTCGACGGCGTCTCCGACTTCAACGCGTTGCATTCGCGCAAGCATGACCACGAGGTGCAACGGCGGCAAGCGGCCAAAGAAATGCGTTTTTCAAAGGCCGCTCGCGAAGAGCGATGCGCTGGCGAGAGCCATCAACTCTTTCGCCATCTCGGCCCTTCGTTGCGCTCCTCACGGACGCCGAGGGCGTGTAGAACGAATTCCAGTCTGTGCAATGTCTGCTCCTATTGGGGGCTTGTTCTCGATGGTCTTGGTGGGCTTGTGCGACAGTGTCGGCGCCGGCTCGTGTGGCAGCAGCGTTACCGGCGTAGGCGTCGGCTCGGACGCCTGCTTCTTCCTGAACCGTTTTTTGATCCACGCGATCAATGCCACGATCCCGTCGTAGACGGTCCAGGTCTTGCCGTGTGGCGTGTACGAGTATGAGCGCGACGACGAGGACGGGTAAGAGCGCTGCCTAGACGCCGCCCCTGGAGCAGCTTGCGGTGACGACGTCAGGATCGTCGGCGGCGGTGATGACTGGCGAACCGGCGGCGACGATGGCCGGCTAACCGGCGTCCGCGGTGACCCGCGAGGAACAATATCTTTTACCATGTTACTTCCTGTCTGGGGTTTGCGGCGACGTCATTCGTCGTCTGTCTCGTTGGCGCACTCGTCGAAGAACAGCGTGATTTCCACCTCGAATTCGTCCAATGTGAAACGCATGGCGTTCGGCTTGCGCACCTCCTGCGCATAGCTGTGCTGCCATACGAGGTGCTGGGAAGATGACATACGGTGGCAGCAGCGCGGGCGCGGTGCGCCTGACGAAGCGGGCGTTTGGCGCCGCCGGGATGGCGTCATGACGCGCCCCCTGTTGTCTGGAAGCCGAGGCGGACCATCGCATTCCTGACCGAGACCGCGTTCCAAGGCTTGCCGCTCCAGCTCTTGATGCCGCGTCGGTCGAGTTCGGCAGCAATGGCGCGGAGCGACTGACCGGCGAGCTTCTGCAGGATGGGCCGCAGCACCTTGTCGCGCTTGGTCGCCGCCGCCACCAGCTTCGGATTGCCAAGCTGCTTGCCCTGCGCCTTCTTGGCAGCGAGCGCATCCCGGGTACGTTGAGAGATCAGCCGACGCTCCTTCTCGGCCAGCGCGGCGTAGAGGTGCAGCAGGAACGGATCGACGTCGGCACCCAGCTCGGTGACGACGAACTGGACGCGCTCCGCCATCAGGCCGCTGATGAAGTGAACGTCGCGGCTGAGCCGGTCCAGCTTGGCGACCGCGACCGCGCACTTGCGACGCTTGGCCTCAGCCAACGCGGCAGCCAACTGCGGGCGGCGAGCAAGCGCGTCGGCACCTTTGCCGGTCTCGACCTCGACGAACTCACCGGCCACCTCGAAGCCTTCGGCCTCAGCGAACCGGGCAATGGCGCCGACAGTGCTAGGGTCCTTGCGGCCGGAGAAAGCGAGCATCAACCTCCGCGCCCCACGCGGCGCAAGCGCTTGCGCCCGCGAGTGGGCGCGGTTCGTGTTGAGGTTATAGACGGCTAACGAGGCTCCGGCGGCTCTTGCTTGTCAGTTACGTCGCGCGCGGCCAAGCGAAGTTCAAGTTGGCTGAGCTGCTCAATCAGCAAGTCCACGATTTCTTCGTATTCAGAAGTGATCAGTGAATGTACGCCGCGCAACGTCATTTGGTTCTGGAGGATCGTCACCATCAGGGCTTTGACGCTCAATGAATACCTCTCGTCTGAAAATTAGGTAGTCATAAAATTCAATTTGAAGTAGATGCCAAATAACGCCGACGCGCAACGCCCGTCAAGGCAACCGCCCTACTCGCGCGCGACCACCTTCAGCCCGCCCATGTAGGGTTGCAGCACGTCCGGCACGGCAATCGAGCCGTCCTCCTGCTGATAGGTCTCCATCACGGCGATCAGCGCACGGCCAACCGCGGTGCCGGAGCCATTGAGCGTATGGACGAAGCGCGGCTTACCGTCCGGCAGAACAGCGAAGACCTTCGCGGCGCACAAGGAGACGTGAGTGCGACGCCCCACTATTCCTGAGCAGGCGTAGAGGTTGTCCGCTGGCAGGGAAGACATCTGTAGACCCGCATGGCTCTGCGATCTCCAATCGAAGGCAACTGTCCAAGGAGCATCATTTCGCGCGTGCACATGCGCCTATTCCACGCCTGGCAGGCGAGCCGGTCGGCTTGCTTGCGGGCCTCTGCCGCCCGCTCTGCCGCCGCCCGAACCGATGCGCCGTAAATGCTCTCGCGCGATTTGGTGCCCATGCCAGGACGGAGGATCGCCGGGCGGCGCCGGACAGGCAAGCCGCTACGGATTGCGGTGGACAACGCGGCGGGCACAAGGCGATCGGTGCCGGAGCCCATGGAGCCGGACCCATGCATCGAGGAAGCCTATCGGCCGTGGGCGATCAAGCAGAAAGGCAAGTAAGGCCGCTATCAACCCGTGCGGATGGTGCGGGTAATTTCGTGCACTTCGCCATTTTTCAGATCGAGCTCTTGTACTTCGGCCGGGGTCAACTGTCCCTGGGCCAGCGAGGCGGACCAGCCCTCCGGGATGGCATTCAGAACTAGGCTCACTGCTTGCTCTGGAGATGATGCCGCGGCGACCCAAAGCCTGCTCGCGCCAGCCCGATGCCGGGACCTGGGACGTGGGCAGCGGCGATCTGTGGAGCGACCCCCTGACCACGATCTCGGACGGCTACCGCGATCAAGTCACAAGGGGCCCTTTTAATATGTCTCAACTTTTTTGCTGGTGGTCGTAGTCCATTTGATGTCGACCCTCGGCACGGCACCACCCGGCACCCTCTTTAGTTCTTCCTCGGTGAGTTCGATTTTGCCGTCTTTGGTAGTCTCTGTCAGGTGCTCGCTACGAGAGCCCTTTGCCTCGTCTGGATTCGTCATGATTGTATCTCCTCATTAGTTCATTAGCTAAATCTAGCCTGTCCACTTGACGTTACCTATGTTGTGCTTCTGGGGTAACGGCGCGGTATCGATCTTAGGATCGACCTGCTGAGTACCACCGGCGGCACCGGCCAATTCGTCCAGATCAAGTTCGGTTTGACCCGGAGGAATATCCTTCGGCTCAGAAGGTTTCGTCGGCTGGTATCTTTGTGGATTTAGGTTCCATAATGGTCGTCTCCTGATGGTTTGACGACATGCGAACAACTGTATGTTTCGTGCTGATTTCTTGGGTCAAGGAAATGATTTCGACCCCCAAAAAAGCCCCCCGGATTGGGGGCGCAAACTGGATCATCCGTGGCCTCAGCCAACTATCTGGCGCCCGGTGTGAGGGGCTGCAACGCAGGATGGCATACAAGTTTTTGACCCGAGGCTGACCTTGGCTTGGAATGTCGCGTGGCGGTCAGCCCAGAGCGCCTTGAACCTCTCGATGTTCTCTCTAGGCTCACTGAGCCAGATTGGGGCAACCGATGTCCACTCACGTCGATGGTTATATAACCGACGTGCCATACGTCCGCGCTTTCATTCACGAACTGGCTCCAGCCTGGCTCGATCACGTAGCCGTGGTTTCGGGCATTATGCCGCCTGCGAGGAGGGATGGATTTACTTGGTGTGATCTGGGGTGCGGCCAGGGATTGACCGCCGCTATGCTGGCGGCAATGCACCCGGCGGGCCAGTTCCACGGCGTCGATGCGATGCTTGAGCACGTCGAGCACGGACAGGGTATCGCCGCAGAAGCCGCGATCTGCAATGTCCATTTCCATGCTGCGGATTTCGCGAACGCAACCGAATTGAGCTTGCCCCAATTCGATTACATCGTCAGTCACGGGGTCTATTCCTGGATAAGTCCGCTGGCCCGCGCCGCCGTGCGGTCCTTTATCGAGTCCCGTCTTAAGCCGGGCGGGCTCGTCTATCTAAGCTACAATGCCATGCCGGGCCGTGCCGCCGACTTGCCGCTTCAGCGTTTGGTGCGAGCCATCGGCGAGATTTGCCAAGGCGACAGCACCCAACGGGTCGTGGCCGCGCTGAAAGTCGTGAAGGGTTTTCTGGAGCTCAAGGCGCCAGCTCTGGTGGCTAGCCCGATGCTCGCAGGGGTCAAAGAGCGGCATGGACCCTCGGCTGTCGCGTATCTCGCCCATGAGTTTATGGGGAAGCATTGGGACCCGCTTTTTGTGACCGAGGTGCGCTCCGAGATGGCAACCATTGGCCTCCGGCCGGTTGGGTCTGCGACCCTCATCGAGAACCACGACGCCTTTGTGCTCGGTCAAGCCGCGCGCGCCGCGCTTGTTGCTATTGCGGATGATGATGTCCGGGAGCTTGCCCGAGACTTTCTGATCGATCAATTCTTCCGCCGCGACATATTCGTTCGCGCGGGCGCAAACCTGGACGAGCAGGCGCAACAGCAGAGGCTGCTCGACGGTTCCTTTCTGCTAGCCCGTCCAGACACACAGGTTGAGTACACATTTGCAACGCCGGCCGGCCGGCTCGCGTTCGACAACGCAGCCGCACGCGGGATTGTTATGGCACTCGCGGCAGGACCGTGCCGACTCCGCGATATTGTCGAACAAGTCGGCGTGATACCAATGGATGTAATCGCGAACGCAATGGTCTTGTGTGCATCGACCCAAATTCGCCCGGTTGAACCGACCCACGCTGATGTCGCGCCTCTGAACGCGGTCATTTCGCGCCGCCTCGGCTGCCCGGAGGAGGTCACCTATTTGGCGTTGCCCTGCGGCACGGCCGTGAGTATCGACAGCAGACTCCGTGCGGTTCTGCGCGGCGAGACGGCAGACGGTCCGGAATGCGAGGCGTGGCGCACTTTCCTCGCGGCGCATGGAATTTGAACGAGCGCCCGCCTCAGGAAATTAGCGTATTCGAAAGCTCGAACGTCAGGTAGGTTTCCACCTTGTCTTTGGTGGTCGTAGTAAATTTTAGCCCACCCGCGGCCCTGCTTAACTCCTCCTCGGTTAGTTCGATCTTGCCGTCGCTCGTGGTCGCGGTGAGGTAATCGCGACGCGAACCTTGCGCCACATTCGTCATGAGTGGTGCCTCCTGGTCAATCGCCGGTCTGCCGCGCCGGACACTAGTGGAGCCTCCAATCAGCCTACATGACCCAGGTCACAAAATGGCGATGGAGCTGACTCCATCATCAAGATGATTGAGGCCATACCTCACGTCGATGACCATGAGGCCGATTAATGTTGGATCGTGACCGTGACCGTCTCGTCGAACTCCACCTGCAGATGCTGGGCTTGCTGGGCTGGGCGCCCCCGACGATCGAAGACGTGATCGACCTCATTCTGGTTGGCGAACTGCTGACGCTCGAACAGGCCGGCGACATTTGCCTGTGCAGCGACGAGCAAGTCCGCAGGCAATGCGAACTGGCCGCCAAGGACGGTAGACCTTTGGGTGTTCAGTTCGGCCGACGCTGGTTCGTCAGTAAGGCGCGGCTGCTCGATGATTTTGAGCGCGGCAGGATCAATAACAAGCGTCGCGGCCCTCACGAGCGTCGGCTCGCCGAGGACCGCGCGAAGAAATATGAGGGCTGGGCGCGAACGCAGGAGCCGCTGGTGGAGGTGCCGGCGCAGGAGGCGTGAGCGGTTCGGTCACTGCGCACCAGAAAGCAGACCTATTTGTGCTCACGGTGTGTTTTGTCGCTCGTGACCCGAAGCGGGCACCGACACTAACCTACGGCGACGTTGCTGTTGTGCTCAGAACGAGCCATTCCGCGTGTGATTCCAAGTCGACGTGCATGTGTCACCGTAGGCCCTCGCATTAGCCCAATCGGGCAGGTAGAGGAATTCACCTCTTGCAAGAGACCGGTAGCGTCTTGAATACGTCGTAGCGGCTTTCGACATTCACCGGTGTCCCGCGACAAACGGGTGCAACGAAAAAGCCACTGCATTTCTTTTGGATCAACTCCTGTCTCGTCGCAACCATCGTCGCCGCCATCGTGCAAAAGGTCTTGCCTTTGCACCTCTTTACAGCAAGATCGTAGAAGCCCCGAACGCCATCTATTGCGCAATAGATCCCCGCATCTTCAATGTCCTCCATAACTATCCCTCTGCCCATGGACGGAGAGACGCAAAAGAACATAGCAAGCAATAGTCCGATCGATATCTTAAACATTGGTGCCTCCACGAAGCCAAAATTGCTATAACACTCCCGCGAAGATGCGGCCCCACGCGCATTCAATATAGGTACCCAATCTTCCCTGGTTGACGGCCATATCAGTTGCGATTGCCTGGTCTTTTGAAGCGAAATATCTAGCCAAAGCCCAATTCACCAAACTCTCATTAGCGATCAAACACATCCGATCGTAAGGAGGCCGCCTCCTGCGATCTATCGACGACATTGCAACATCTACTATGCTTGCACCAAAATCATCGGTGTATAATCCCAGTAACTGAAGGCCGGCCTTTGACATTGAGGCAAAACCAATCGCATCCAGCGCATCGGGTACACAGGCATACGAAGTCGCGACCTGATGAGGTATACTCATTCCGCCTCGCGCGGATCTTGCAAATGGCTGAGCTCCGGCCCTCGTCACTAGTTTTTGCAATACGCGAGCAAACATTGCGCGATCATACGATTGGCAGGATGTTATGACTGCAGCCAACGTGGTGGAGGGGGTAAAACGGGCGCTGGTCTCAACCGTGTTCGCGTTCAACCCGCTGGCAATCAAAATATCTACAGCGCTCTCAAGCTGAGCGGTCTTATTTAGCTCACGCAACCTGCCAACGAGATACCTCAAAAGCGTTGGTTGGCTTACATCGTGGATGTTGGGATCGCCGCCAGCAGCGCTTATAGCTGGGAACGCTTCAATTACGCCGTATACTAAAGCGCAGTCGAAGTAGCTTCGTTTTCGGCAAGTCGGCGATACCATCAACCGCTTCGGATTTGCATACGGCAGATTTAGATAACGCTGAAGGGCCGCTAAATCGCGGCGTTGCAGCGTCTCTGCTATTAGGCAATCCGTCTGCACTTCCAAATCGACGAAGTTGCACCCTGTTCGATTTGATTTTCCTTTTGATCGCCCCTCTACCGAGACGACGCTTACTGCAAAGCAAGAAATGGCGATACAGAGAAATCTGAAAAACTGCAGCACAGGTGCCCCCTTTCGATCCACGCACGCAAAACCAACGGTAGCAATTCCCCTGGGCTGCCGGAAGCCGTTGCCCACCATCCCGGCAGCGAATTGCGGATTGAATTCCTTGCGGTTTTTCCTTGATGAAGGTGCGAACATTTGTCGCGGAATCGTCAGGCTTGGTCAGCGATCGTGCATTTGAAAGCCGATGAACCGCATGCCTCTGGCCCTGACGCCCGGAGTTGACCCCTTC
Source organism: Bradyrhizobium sp. UFLA05-108 (assembly GCF_059803455.1). Taxonomy (NCBI): domain Bacteria; kingdom Pseudomonadati; phylum Pseudomonadota; class Alphaproteobacteria; order Hyphomicrobiales; family Nitrobacteraceae; genus Bradyrhizobium; species Bradyrhizobium sp. UFLA05-108. The sequence goes on from NZ_JBANAZ010000011.1 coordinate 94,096, forward strand.
TGCGACATCCGGGCACGTCCGCTATTGGACGCTTCATCGAGACTCTCGTGAGCGCCAGCTTCCCTCATGGTTGGCGCACGCCACAACAAAACCCGCCAGGTCGCCTAAGAAACGGCCCCCGTTTGGCGCGCTCACGAGTGCAGCCTTCGCCAAGCATGCGACAGGCCGTAGTCTGTGGGCATGGCAATCTCCTTCCGACGCAAATCACCCATGGAAAAAATCGAACACGAACTCGCGGCGTTGCGTGCGCGCGCCGCGACCTTGCACAGCCGTCACAAAGCCGCTGAAGCGGCCTTCATTGACGCCGAAACAAAGCTCCAGCGGCACCTGCTGGAGGCCGATCTCGACGCCGATGAGAAGGTTCGTACGAAGCTGGAAACGACCATCGCTGCTTGCGCGGTGACGCGGGACAACTTCGCCAAGGCCCTTGCCGTCCAGCCGGCCAAGGTCGCCGAGGCCGAAGCCAAGATTGCCGCTCAGCGCGCGGTCATTGAGCGCAACGCGGCGGCCGACAAGTTGGCGCGCGACCTCGATGAGATCGACAAGGCGCTGCCGGCATACCAGACGGCCGCTCGCCAGCTCGCCGATGCCGTCGAGGCTGTCGCTCACTTCCATTTCGAAGCCAACGAGCTGGGCGCGGTCGCGCGCAACTGGGCGGCACAGATCGACGTCGCTGGCGCGCTTGCTCTGGTGGAGCTGCGCCAAATGGTGGAGCAGATCAAAACCGGGGCTGCGGCTATTCCGCTGAAGCCTGCGCCCGCGTCGGTTGCGAATGTCGAGGCGCCGCCGCCGACCATGACCCTGTTCATGCTCAAGTCGGCCCGCTATCGCGACAATGATGGCCGCAAGCGCTTCGCCGGTCAGTTCGATGACGCAACCATGCCGGCGGCGACGGCGCAACGCGCATTGCGCCTCGGCATCGCGGTAGCCACCGCCGATCCGCGCCGCGCCCAGCTCCGTGGCATGCGTGGCGGTGACTTCGCTCCTCAGGCTCCTGATGTCATCGATCTCGACGCCGTCGAGGAGGCGAACAACACCTCCGGCCTCGGCGCCGACTCCATCCTGCGCCAAGCCGGCTTCGTTGAGATCGATCGCTCGGCTGAGGCGCGGACGATCCAGATCGCGGTTCCTCGGATGTAACCAATGCGTAAGCAGAAGCTCATCATGCCGCTCGATACGATCATGACGCGTTTGGACGGCTGGATCGGAGGCCCGGACCATGTCCCAGCCCATGTTGCCGAGCTGATCGCCGAGGCGATGCCCCATGCCCGCAACGGCACCATCGCGGCCATCCGCGCGCGCATGCTCTTGCGTCACAAGAAGGCGCTCAGCCGTGAATAAATTGACTTCAGCCGAAGAGTGTGGCGCACCCCCCGCGACCGCTCTCGGTGGAGAGGTGGCCGCTGCCGGCGTCGAGGTTAGCGACAACGGCAGGGGCCCCGACGCGGAGGTGGATGATTACGAAGAACTGCTCGCGGCAATCGGCCGTTCGTATGACGAGGACGTGAGGATCGCGGTCCATGAGGCCGGCCACATCGTGGTGGCGCGTTTGCTCGGACATTCGCTCGGCGGAGCGACGGTCGATCCCGGCCCGGGCTATGGCGGCCGGGTTTGGAGCGAGCGGCACATGGAGGCGTACGCCGAAGGCCGGGGCGATGCTTTCCACGTTCGCCATGCCCTTGCTCCGTTGATGCCCCAGCCCGGTGAGGATGTCGCTTCAGTTTCTGACGTATTCGCGAATGTTTCATAGTCATTGTATCGAGCTGGCGGCCGGCCGGGCCGCCGAGCGAATGCTGTTGGGACATGACGATACCGGGTCGGGCGTAGATGATCAGCGGCAGGCACGTGAGCTGGCGCTGCTCATTTGTAAGAGCGAGGAAGCAATCGCCGCCTTCCTCAAGTATTGCGATATTGCGGCGAATGACTTGTTGTTGCCCTACGGCGACTTGGTGATCGTGCTGTCCACCGTGCTGCGGATCAAACGCACGCTAGATGATGCCGAGATCGACAAGATCATCTGGGAAGTGGCGGCACGCAAGGCGTTGGCGATCGAGCATCGGCGCCGGGCTGATTGGCGTAAGCGGGAGTTGGCGGCGCGCCGATTTCAAGCGGAATATGATCGGCGTCACGGCGCATCCGCGTCACGTTCTGTACTAGATCGGGTGCCGTAATCCAACGATCCGATGGCCCGGCGGACGTAACCGGCCTGACGATCTTGAAGGCCCCGACGTGCAACAACGTCGGGGCCTTTTGTTCGAGCCGGCTTGACGCTTAGTCGGCTCTTGAAGGCGAAGCCGAAATTATATGCTCGACCTGAGCCTTACCGGTTTTAACCCCGAGCGGACGCCGTGCTGATTGTTTGATCTCCAGCGGTGGCAGTGATGTGCCCTGGACAATTAAGGTCAGACATGTTGACGAGCCGGATGAACTGATACGCGCGCGAAAGGAGCGCTCATAGTGATCGACAACCTCAGGCGATGGGTGTTCACTATCGAACAGGAGGCGATAAGTGTTCTCGAATTAAAACGGACACATTCGTTGGTTCATAGGGCGTTGGTTCATAGGGAGAAGCGAAATGTCATTCGTCAGCCGACGATTGGCGGCGTTCTCGACCGCCATCGTTTTGTTAACTGCCTGTCAGGGCAGCGCACTTGCTCAGAAAAAATACGATACCGGCGTAACCGATACGGAGATCAAGATCGGCAACATCATGCCGTATAGTGGACCGGCATCGGCGTATGGCATCAACGGCAAGACGATGAGCGCCTATTTTCGGATGATCAACGACAACGGCGGCATCAACGGGCGCAGAATAAATTTCATTTCGTACGATGATAGCTATAGCCCGCCAAAGACTGTGGAACAAGCGCGCAAGCTAGTTGAGAGCGACGGGGTTTTTCTGATTTTTGCTCCGCTCGGGACCGCCAATAACGCCGCCATCCAGAAGTACATGAATAGAATGAAAGTGCCGCAATTGTTCGTGTCGAGCGGCGCATCGCGCTGGGGCGACCCAGAGCACTTCCCATGGACCATCGGCTGGCAGCCTAGCTACCGTGCCGAAGCGCGCATCTACGCAAGCTATATTCTGGAGCACCACCCGACGGCTAAGATCGGCGTCCTGTACCAGAACGACGACTTTGGTAAGGACTACATACAGGGTCTGAAGGATGGGCTTGGTGACAGGTATGAAAAAATGGTCATCATCAGCGCGCCCTTCGAAGTCGGCAAGCCGACCGTGGACTCGGAGGTAGTGGCGATCAAGACCGCGAATCCTGACCTCTTCATCAATATTGCTACGCCGAAATACGCAGCGCAGGCTATCAGGAAACTTGCTGAACTCGACTGGCACCCAGTCCAGATTGTGTCCAATGTCTCCGGTTCTATTGGTGGGGTATTGAAGCCTGCAGGGCTTGAGAACGCCAAGGGTATCCTGACCGCACTCTACAATATGGATGTCACAGATCCGCAATGGGACAACTACCCGGGCATGCGGCACTTCCGCGCTTTCCTGGAAAAGTATTACCCGGAAGCGGACAAGTCCGATGGCGGTACGCTGGCGGCTTACAGTATCTCGACCGGGCTGGTCGAAGTCCTGAAGCGCTGCGGTGACAATCTCACACGCGACAACATAATGAAGGTGGTCGCCAATCTTGACTTCGAGGTCGAAACCCTACGCCCCGGAATCCGCGTCAAGACCTCCCCGACCGATTTTTACCCGATCGAACAGCTGCGAATGAACCGCTTCAACGGCGAACACTGGGAGGGATTCGGCCCGATAATCGACGCGCATGTCGAGCAGGTGGCGCTTTCTTCTAAATAGAGATTTGCAGGATGAATTCAGGAGATCACGTCTTACGTTGGAGGCATCCAAGGGCGGGGATGTCCGTCTTTGTGCCCTGGCCCCAAGCCGAACCGCGCTTAAGCCGTCGTGATGTCGGCTGTCGGCGGTAAACCGGACGCCGGGGTGTGCTTGCCTTGACCGCTGCTTGTGACCCGAACCAGACCTCATACTGACGAGTGACTAACCGCTCGGAGCAGGCGCGTCGGCCATATTTACGAACATGCGCTCAGGCTGCGCACTCCGTTATGGCACCGCGAACAGGAGAACGGCGCGCGTCACGTGCCGATCATAGTCGTCGGTCTTCTCCGGTACTGAATTTTGCACGCGCACCATCCACAGGCCCGGCTTCGTGATTTTCACGACCGCGGAACCATCCGCCTTGCTCTGCGTGGTGTAGGCGTAAGTGTCCTCCTTCTTGGAGAAGCCGTCATAGGTCGCGTTGACCGTTGTCGCGATTGGTTTTCCGTTCGCGAGTATTCTGACGCCAATCCCATCGCCGACGTGCGCGGAAGCGGGATTTTCGGTGAGGACGATTTCAAGCGGATCGCCAAGGACCGCATCAAAACCTGCTGCGTCGGGCGCACCGTTGATCAACGTCTTCGCGAACTTGTCGATCTTGAACGCATTATATGCGCCGGGCGTCTTATTGGTCGCCCGGACGACGCCTTTGGCCGTGGTAGCCCAGACCTGCGGCAGGCGGGTCGCGACCAGAAAGAACGGGTTGCCCGTCGGCGCATTGACCTTGCCGAGAAAGGATAGCGAACCTTCATCGGGTCGAAGCGGGGTTTCCGTGCGCTTGCCGTTGAAAGCCACACCAGCGCGAACATCCTCCGGCGCTTCCAGCTCCTGGCTTGTGATGAAGACATGAGACGACAACACGGCAAAACCAAACTCAGAGCCGACGGCTACGCTCATTTCTGTTGGTTTGACGATCAGCTCATGGGCGGTTGTCGGCTTTGCAACGGCGATGAGTGCAACGAGTGCGATAACAACCGACACATAGCGTGGACAGCTCATAGAGGTTACCCTTCTGACAAACCGCAAGATCGTTGAAGATTAGCAGAATGAATAGAGCAACCGACATGCCAATACCAGTTGCCCCAACCTTTCGTTCCACAGTGATGTCTGTTTCTGACCCAAACCGGTCCTTCTAAACCACCCCACATCCCCACGACAAAGTGCTACGTTCTTCTATGGTCCTTGGAGGGGCATATGCGACGGCGGGAATTCATCGCTGCGACGGTGATCAGCGCAATGTTGCCGTTGACGGCACGCGCGCAATCGCAAGCGTCGCTGCCGAGGATTGTCATGTACAGCGCTACCGAACCCTTATCCTCGATGTATGAGAACAGCTATAACCGCTACATTCGCGCACTCTTCGCCGAAATGCGGCGTCTTGGGCTTGTCGAGAGCAAGAGCCTCAAAATCGAGCGCTACGGCAGGGAAACACCTGACGTCAGATCGAAAGCGACCATCGCCGCGATTGTCGATAGCAAGCCAAATCTCATTTTTGTCGTCGGGGCAGGCGCGGTGTTCCAGCAGGCGACCAATACGATACCAGTTGTGGCGCTCAGCTTCGATCCCATTCGGGAGGGATTGGTCAAGTCGATCGCGCATCCTGGCGGCAATATCACGGGTGTTTCCTTCGATCCCGAGGTCCCTATCCATGGCAAGCGGATCGCGCTGTTGCGCGAAATGTTCCCGTCCTTAAAGAAGCTCGCTTTTCTTGCCACGACAGAGACACTTGACATCTACTTGCGAGAGGCGCGCGCCGCAGCGGATGCGCAAGGCATCCCGCTGGAACGCTGTCCTATCACCGTTCCGAGCAGCGAAGCCGTCTATCGCGATGCGATAACCAAGGCCAAAAATGAGGGCGCAGATGGCGTCATGGTTGCCTTGGATGGCGATCCTTTCGTCAATCACGTGCTCGTTGCGAAGCTGATTGGGGCCGCCGGGCTGCCCGCGATCTATCCCTTTACGGAGTTCGTCGTGGCTGGCGGCCTGATGGGCTACGCCACCGATCTGGTTGAATTGAACAAACGCATGGCGGCCGATATGGATGCGATCCTAAAGGGCGCAAATCCCGGCAATATTCCCTTTTATCAGGCCACAAAATTCGAACTGTCGATCAATTTGAAAGCCGCAAAGGCGCTTTCGCTCACCGTACCCGCGACACTGCTAACCGCCGCCGATATGGTGATCGAATGACGTTTTCTTCCGCCTACGTACGACTAGGTAGCTCCCTTGTCGGTTAGTGGCCCATCGCACCCCTACTGGGCCGCCTGCTGTTGGTCTGCTCCTGGGGCTCAGCGACAGACTATGCTGCCGCTCGATCTTCCTTATCAGCCCGTCGCATGACGATCTTGAGCACATCATCCGGCAACGGCCGTTGCGGCGCTTTGGGATCATCCCACGGCGCGCGCATCCAGACATCGCCGTTCAGCGCCGATTGGTATCCATGAATTCGAGGATCGAGTTTGGTACCTCGCCGAACTCAACGTAGCGTCGGCGCAGCTCGTCGGCGATATCCATGGTCGCGTCACGAGACCAGCCTTCGGCGGTATTGAAAGCCACGATGCGGACTGGACGACTATACTGGCCTTCCACTAGGTCACGTATCAGGGTCTCGCGGTCAGCGTTGTCAGCGTCGGTCTCGCGCCAGTAGCAGCCCATCCGGCCGAAGTCCTCCAGCACGAGATAAGTGTTTTGGTCGGCCCCTTGGGGCACAATCGATGGCGAGGCATGCATAACGAAACTCCTGGACCAAAGCGTGCCACTAGCCTACGTGCCAGTGAATGCCGCGCCAGCTTACAATTTGTCTCGCCTTCCCCGAGAGCCCATATGCTAACTGGCACTTGTTCCAATTGAAGTCTGACCGCAAGTCTGCGCCGCGCTTGCCGCAGGTTGTGCAGATGAAGTCGGCGCCTACGCCGCCATCTCGTCTTCTTTGTCCTCGCCGCGCATGACGATCCTGAGGGCCTCATCCGGCAATGGCCGTTGCAGCGTCTTGGCCTCGTCCCACGGCGCCCGCAGCCACACATCGCGCTCCTCGTCGGTCGTCAGGATGACCGGCATGGCCTTCGGGTGGATCGGTGCAACGATGGCATTCGGCGCTGTGGTCAGGAAGCCGTAGACCTGATGCGGCCCTGGTACCGGCTTGGACTTCGTGCCGCGATCGCCGTTGAACGTCGTCCAGATGCCCGCGAACGCGAACGGCGGCCGGTCCTCATTGAGCGCGAACCAGACCACGTCTTTCTTCTTGGTCTCCGGGTTCGGCTCCGGCGCGTACTCGGCAAAGCTGTTGGCCGGGACCAAGCAGCGGCCTTCCGGCTTGAGCCAGCCTCGCCAGTGCGGCGACGACGTGTTGCGTATGTTGGTGACCGGCGGCCCGCCTGTGCGCGGTGGCGGCGGCATGCCCCAGCGCATCAGGACCATCTCAGTGCCCGCGTCGGCGTTGCGGATGACCGGCGCAGGATAGTCGGGAAACACGCCCGGCATTGGCGGCAGGTTGCCGACGTAGCGGTTGATCACGCGAAACAGGTTGATGATCGCGGCTTGGTTGGTGGTGATGCTGTAGAGATTGCACATCGCTGACGCTAATCCGGCCTGCCCAAGCCAAACCCACGATCCTGTTGCTGGCGACGATGACACTCATGATGGATAAGTTGAGTGTTCTCGGGAGTGTACCCTTTCCAAGCTACAAATCGGTCAAGCTCAGCCTCCTTTTCGGGAAGCTGTTTGCTGCAAATGCTGCACTTGCCATCTTGCTCGCGCATCTTCAGCTGCTTCAGCTTCGTCCGATGGGCTGGCGTTCCACGCTCATCATGCGTCAGCCGGATGAATATCCGCCGTCGAAAGTAGAATAGGAGCTGGGGATCGCCACCGCTCATAGCTTCGAGCTTTGACCGAACCTCATTGAGAAGAGCGTTGGCCTTTTCAGATTGTTCCTTCGTCAACTTGCGTCCACTCACTCTCGTCCCCCTCCGGGTCAATTCAGCATTCTCCTGGCCACCATGTTGACGGCGGATCGTTCGCTGAAATCTTCGTCCGGCGCAGCGCCACAAGGTGGCTCCGCTTGTACGGATAGCCGCGCACCACCGAGCAATCCTTGCATCGCATCGAGCGCTCCAGCTCATGAACCGGCGTCCACTTCGGCCGGCGCACGATGTCGAGGGCGACGGTCTGATTGGTGTCGCAACCGAGGCAGCGGACCTCAAGATAGAAGTAACCGGCGTTGAGCGCGTCGCCAAGCGTTGGCGACGGCTGGGCAGGCCCCTTGAAGGCGAGCATGCGCTTATTCCACGCCTCGATGGCCAGCCGGTCGGCTTGCTTGCGGGCCTCTGCCGCCCGCTCTGCCGCCGCCCGAACCGATGCGCCGTAAATGCTCTCGCGCGATTTGGTGCCCATGCCAGGACGGAGGATCGCCGGGCGGCGCCGGACAGGCAAGCCGCTACGGATTGCGGTGGAGAACTCGACGGGCACAAGGCGGCCGGTGCCGGCGCCGACAGAACCGGACCTGTACATCGAGGCAGCCTACCGGCTGTAGGAGATCAAGCAGCGGAGCAAGTAGCCCATCTACGTCATGCTCCCCGGCATAAAGCAGCGGATCGAGACGCTGTAGCCGAGAACCCAGAGCGGCCAGACGATCGTTCGCCCCACCCGGTTCGGCTCGGTGATGACCGCATCGTCGGGCACATCGACCCACACCAGCTCGCTGTCATCGCCATCGCTGCGCGGCACGCGGACGCGATAGTGGCCGCCGCTGCTAATCCAGTCGGCATCGGCGATCGTTCGGCCATCGGCGGCCGAGCAGCACGGCCCCCTGCCGCTCCTTAGGCCGTTGAACCACGCGCGCAATTCCGGAGATGAGCCAGTATACTTGCCACGATCACGGGCGAGGCTGGGCGTTACGAGCAGCGCGACCATGACGACGCCCGCCGCGACGAAGATCAGCGATTGCGCATTCGACATCCGCCACATCGCGCACCGCCTTTGTGTGCGAAGTCGAACATAATTTACCGCGATGCGCGTTTTTGAGAATACCCTTACGCACCGGGGTCCCGCGTACCCCGCCCCGCGCGCCGTCTCAAGGCGATGAATTCCTTCTTGGCTCAAATTCACAAGATTTTGGCGCGCCATAGCAAGACTAAGTAGCTGTCACCGTCGTAGGGCGTCCCGTTGGCTCGCTCCGGTTCAATCCGGACGGGGTGTGAACCACATCAATAAGCGAGCCAAACTTAGTTCAGCGTCCAGGCCAATGCGGTTTGGCGGAGAGCGCTGACGATTGCTCAACAGAGGGGTTCTGGGAATATGCAAAAATTGGGAGTGGTGGTGCTTGCCGCCATGCTGGCTGGCTGCGCCTCATCCGCAGCAGACATCACGCCGAGCTACGTCTCGCCGGTTCAATATTCGTCCTATAACTGCCAGCAATTAGGACTGGAAGCTCAATCGGTATCGGCGCGCGCCGCTGCGCTCTCGGGAGCACAGGACAATCAGCGAACAAAGGACGCAATCGCGACGACGGCGGCGGTCGTGATTTTCTGGCCGGCAGCGTTTCTTGTGGGCGGAGACAAACAAACCGCAGCCGAACTCGGCCAGATGAAGGGGCAGATGGTCGCAATCGAACAGGCATCTGTTGCAAAGAAGTGCAACATTCAATTTCAGGGCAAGCCGCCAGCTACTTGACCAAGCAGCGGGCCGCCCGGTCCTCGTCAATTGAACTGAAGAAACGAGACCAATGACTAACCGTCTTTCGACCGCTGCCACAGCGACTGCTGGCATCCTGCTGATCGTCGTGACGTTGGCTTCGTCCCCGTCGTTCGCCGGTAGTCGGGCGATGGGCACGAACCCGCGAGCGATGGGCACCAATCCACGAGCCCTTGGCACCAACCCACGCGCGCTGGGTACTAATCCGCGAGCGCTCGGCACCAATCCCCGCGCGGTGCGGGAGCGGCAGGGGTGGGACGAAAATAAAAATCCCGCGCCGCTACCGTTGCCGCCTAGCGTTCACGAAGGGTTTTCAACGGTGCCCGGTCCCGGCTGGAAGTACGAGCGCTTTAAGGGGGCGGAGTGATGACAACCGGAGCCTCCCGCGCAACCTCGACCGGCGACATGGTCAAACATCGGTCTCTTCGATGCCCTTCCCAATAAAACGGAGGCAAGCCTCCGCAACGCAACTCGGAAAATCGCCCGGGCAAATATCTTGAAAGCCCGCTGTCGCGCGTACCCCGCCCCGCCTATGGCCGCCAAAGGACCCCAACGGCAAACATTTCTTGAGATGTTTCTCCGGGCAGGCTGCGCGCATCGCTTGCGAGATCAGGCTGTGCGCGGCGCCTACGTTACGCCTCTGTAGGTTCTAAAGGATGCCAGTTGCTCGGCCGCATCGGCGATCTCGTCCGGCGCGCTGATACCCAGCTTGGCGAGCAAGCGGACGCGCTGTTCTGCGACTTGCTTGGCGGTCCCGCCAAGCCGTTCGGCAATTTGAGCATCAGTCTTGCCAGCCGCCAAGCGCCTCAGGAACTGCTTCTCGCGCGGACTTAGCGGCAGTTTGCTCATGCCGCGCGCAGGGTGGCAAGCAAGGGCTTGCTCGGACGCCGCGCGGTCGTGCGAAGATAGCTGGCTAAGCAAAAACTCCGGGTCTTCGGTGGTCGAGACAACGAAGCCTAAAGCAGCCTCCCCGATGCCTAGCATCTGAATGGCCTGTTCTGCCGTTAGACCTTGCTTTTGCATAACCTCCCGAACACGGCGGCGACCTTCGGGCGAAAGCTGCCCGAGCAGAAACTCACGTTCGACCTGCGTTTCGAGGATCGGTCTGTTCATGGGCGCCCGGCCCGAATGCTCGGATGCGGGAGAGCCCTATCATAGTTTGCGCGCGAGGCAGTTGCGCTACGTCAAGTGCGCCCGGCCGCCCGCATCGAGAGGACGTCGCAGGATCGCGAAGCCGAGGGCTAGGGGCCTTCCGCCGCGCATGCTACGTGTCATCGACCTAACGATCCAGAAGTGAGATTGCGTTGCGACAGATCAGGTGCGAACGTCGAGACAGTCGCGGCGCGGGCATCGTTTCAGGGTCGCAAGGGACAGTCACAGGTGCGTCGAAGCGTGCGGGGCATAGTGCGCAAGAGCCACCCGACGACGCACTGGCGACGATCCCTCGCAATCGGAGGGCGAGGGAACCCTGCGCAAGGGACACTATATAGACACCATTTTTGTTTTCTCTCGCGTTATCAATAGGTTACATAGGGGCACGCATTCCCGCAAGGGGAGAGGGCAAGAGAGCTACGCCGCGGCCACCGTCAGGTTGGCGCCATCCACCTGCACCACCTTCACCCGCGTGCCGGCTGGTGTATCGGGGCCGGCGACGCGCCAGACGGTGTCGCCGATGCGCACGGTGCCGCTTCCATCGATGATCGGCTTCTCCAGCGTGAACTCGCGGCCCAGAAGCGCCTCGGTGCGCTTGTTCAGATGCGGGCTCGCGCTCGTGTCGATCCTGCCGCGCGCGAGGCGCCGCCATACCGGGACTGCGGCGGCGGCGAACAGCGCGAACATCACGAGCTGTGCCTGCCAGGCGGGATGAGCGACGAAGGACACCAATCCGACCAGCAGCGCGGCAAGCCCGAGCCAGAACAGGAACACGCCCGGCGCGAACACCTCCAGCGCCATCAGGATGAAGCCGAAGATCAGCCAGTTCCACGTGCCGAGGGTGACGAACATATCGGTCATGACACGACCTCTGGGTTACCTCATTGTTGCGGCGGCACGGCCGGCGGCGCGCTACCGGCCGGCGGCACCGAGCCGCGACGGGCGGCGGCGGTTGCGGAGGCCGCGCTTTCGCCGAACGTCGCCTTGGCAATTTCGCCGATGCCGGCGAGCGAACTGAGCAGGCTCACGGCTTCCATCGGCAGCATGATGATCTTCTGGTTTGGCGCCTCCGCAAACTGTCCGAACGCCTTGATATATTTGTCGGCGATGAAATAGTTCAACGAGGCGACGTCGCCCTTGGCAATTGCCTCAGACACCATCTGCGTTGCCTTGGCCTCGGCCTCCGCCAGACGCTCGCGTGCTTCGGCGTCGCGGAAGGCGGCTTCGCGGCGGCCTTCCGCCTGGAGGATCTGGCCCTGCTTGGCGCCCTCGGCGCGCAGGATTTCGGACTGCCGCTGGCCTTCGGCGGCCAGAATGTCGGCGCGCTTGACGCGCTCGGCCTTCATCTGCCGGCCCATGGCCTCGACGAGATCGGCCGGCGGCACGATGTCCTTGATCTCGATGCGGTTGACCTTGACGCCCCAGGGCGAAACCGCGGCATCGACGACGCGGAGCAGGCGCTCGTTGATCTCGTCGCGATGCGACAGCACCTGGTCTAGATCCATCGAGCCCATCACCGAGCGGATGTTGGTCATGGTCAGGACGGTGATTGCGTTGTTGAGGTTGGCGACCTCGTAGCTCGCCTTCGCAGCATCAAACACCTGGTAGAAGGCGACGCCGTCCACGCTCACCGTCGCGTTGTCCTTGGTGATCACCTCCTGCTCGGGAATGTCGATCACCTGCTCCATCATGTTCATCTTGCGCCCGACGCGATCGAAATAGGGCACGATCAGGTTGAGTCCCGGCGATAGCGTCTGGGTGTATTTGCCGAACCGCTCGATGGTCCAGTCATAACCCTGCGGCACCGTTTTCACGCCGGCAAGCAGCGTGACGATGACGAGAAACACCAGTGCAATTGCAAAAATATCGAAACCACTCATAGCTCCTCCAAGGCGGGAAAAGGCTTTTCCCGCGCCGTTCATTGGTCGGATTCGCGTCCCGACCGGTTCAGCGGCACACTTTACGTCGGCCTCTCGCGATCATTTCACAAGACGCACGAAGCCGGAACGACGGCCATTAAGTATTGGCGGGGAGGCTCTTGAAACGCGGCGGCGGCAACCTAGCGCGCCTCATTCGATGACCTCATCGGCCGTTGCGAGCAATGCCGGCGGGATCGCCACGCCGAGCACCCCGGCGGTGCGCAGGTTGACCGTAAGCTCGAACTTGGTGGGATTTTGCACGGGAAGATCGGCCGGCTTCTCGCCTTTCAGGATGCGGTCGATATAGGCAGCGGCGCGGCGGAGCTGCTCGGCGCTGTCAGTGCTGTAGGACATCAGGCCGCCCTCGTCGACGAAGGTGCGGCTCCAATAGACAGCGGGCAGACGGGCCTTGCTGATCGCGGCCTGGAGGCGCGCGCGGTTTGCCAGGGTGAAGAAATCCGGCAGCACCAGCAGGCCCTCGTCCTTGCGGGATGCAAGGGCTGCGATCGAGGCCTCGTCATGGACCGGCGCCGGCTCGACGACGACCCCGAGCGCGCGCGCGGAGTCCTCAATTGCGCGCAGCATCAGGCCGGCGAACGGCGCGGTGGCGGGATTGTAGATCACCGCCACGCGGCGCACCGGCGGCGCGATCTGCGTCAGCATGTGCAGCCATTTGCCGGCCATCGGCCCGTCATAATCGGTAAAGCCGGTGATGTTGCCGCCGGGATGGGCGAGCGCTTCCACAAATCCTTGACCGACGGGGTCGGTGACCACCGCGAATACGATCGGCATTGTCGAGGTACGCTTGCGCAATTCCTCGACGCAGGGCGTGCCGACCGCGAGCAGGATATCGGGATTGAGCGTAACCAGCTCGCCCGCCTGCCGGGCGATCAGCGCCCGGTCGCCGCCGCCACTACGCCAGTCGATCCGTAAATTGTCCTGTTCTTTCCAGCCAAGCGTCGCGAGCGCATCGACCAGGATCGTCGCGCGCATCTGCGCGATGGCGTCATCGGCTGCCGTCACCGTGAGCACGCCGAGCCGGCGCATCGCGACCGGCGCCGGCTGCGCTGCCGCCGGCAGCGGCAGCAGCGCGGCGCCGCCGAGAAGTGCCAGAACCTCGCGCCGCTTCATGAGGCGTCCCTCAGATCCAGGCACATTAGATCCAGCCTTGCAGCTCGCGCAGCACCAGGGTGCGGATCACGTCCATGCCGGGCTCGCTGTCGTTGAGGCAGGGGATCGCGGCAAACGCCTCGCCGCCATTGTGCCTGAATATCTCGGCATTCTCCTGTGCGATCTCCTCCAGCGTCTCCAGGCAGTCGGCAGCAAAGCCCGGCGTCACCACCGCGATGCGGCGCACGCCTTCCTGCGCCAGGCGCTTCATGGTCGCATCCGTATAGGGCTGGAGCCATTCCTCATTGCCGAACCGCGATTGGAAGGTGAGTAGCAGCTTTGACGCGTCGAGCTTCAGCCGGCGGCGCAGCGCCTCGGTGGTTGCCACGCAGTGGCCCTGATAGGGATCGCCCTTCTCGACATAGGATATCGGCATGCCGTGGAAGGAGGCGACGATCAGCTCCGGCTTGAACGGCAGGCTCGCCAGGCTCGCCTCGATCGAGGTCGCGAGCGCCTCGATATAGGATTCGTCCTCGTAGTAAGGCGGGCTCACCCGCAGCGTCGGTTGTGCGCGCAGGCGGGCGAGCACGCGAAACACCTCGTCGCAGACGGTCGCCGAGGTCGAAGCCGAATATTGCGGATAGAGCGGCACGGTGAGGATCCGGTCGCAACCCTGCGCGATCAGCGCGTCGATGCCGGACTTGATCGACGGGTTGCCGTAGCGCATCGCCCAGTCGACCACGACATGCGCGCGGTCGGCGAGTGCGGCCGCGAGCTTGTCGGCCTGCGAGCGCGTGATGGTCTTGAGCGGCGACTCGTTCTTCTCGGTGTTCCAGATCTTCTGATAGTCGATCGCCTTGGTGCGGGGGCGCTTGCGCAGGATGATGCCGTTCAGCACGAACTGCCAGACCAGGCCCTGGTCCTCGATGACGCGGGGATCGCTCAGGAATTCCTTGAGGTAGACGCGCACGCCCGGAGCATCCGCGGTGTCGGGGGTCCCGAGATTGACGAGCAGCACGCCGACACGCGAGGCGGCCGCAGCCGCGGTGGCCTTCGATGTGTCGATCGGGAGAACGCGCGTCATGGCCCAACGGGTTCGCGCGTTGGGCCGAACTTGTCAAGATTGGGCCGAGTTCGCTAGGGTTTCGACCCGAGCGCGGTGGGTTTCCATCGCGCTCGACCTTTTGGCGGAGCATGGTCTCCTCGGAAAACCGGTGCCCACTTTTCCGGACCATGCGCAGGGGGAAGGAACCATGACGCTCGCGGAATGGTGCGTGTTTGGGGCGTTGCTGCTCTATCTTGCGACGATCGCCTCGATCAAATGGATCAGGTTCGGTCGCTTCGACAATTCGAAGCCGCGCGACCCGGCCTTCTATGAGGATGCCATCTCCCAGCGCGCGCTGGGCGCGCACCAGAACGGCATCGAGACCTTCCCGTTCTTCGCGATTGCCGTGCTGCTCGCTGAATTCCGCGATTCGCCGCAGCGCCTGGTCGACGAGCTCGCCGCGCTCTTCCTGATCGTGCGGATCGCATACGTCTTCACCTATCTTGGCAACCGCCCGACGCTGCGCTCGATCCTCTGGAGCATCGGTTTTGCGATCAACGTCGCGATCTTCTTCATGCCCGCCTTGAAGCGATTTCTGCCGGTGTGAAGTTCTCTCTGACGTGTCCCGGACGCGGTGCAGCGCCTTGGCGCTGCACCGCAGAGCCGGGACCCAGAAAGCCACGCCCACTGCGCGGAGAGATGGGCCCTCTGCGGCGCATCGTCGAAGAGACGCTGAGCTGCGTCCGGGGCACGAGAATTCTCATCAAAAACACGTCGTTCGTTCGGCGGCGAGGTAGCCGAACAAGAGGCCAGTGCCGAACAGGAGCACGAGGCCGGCAGCCGCAAATTCGATGCCGCGCATAAAGAGTGCGCCGCCGCCGTCGCGGCCGGCGCTCAGGCGCCGGGCGATGTCCTTGGCGGAGACGGCGATGACCGCGATGGTAGCAACCGTGATGGCGGTGCCGAGCCCCATCAGGAAGGTCGCGGCGATGCCGGCCCAGAACAGGCCCTGGGCGAGTGCGAACACCAGGACCAGGATCGCGCCTGAGCAGGGGCGGATGCCGACGGTGAGGATTGCCGCGAGCCCGCGCCGCCAGCCACCGGGGCCGGCAAGCTCGCCTGGCGTCGGGCCGTGGGAATGGCCGCAATGCTCGTCATGGACATGGTCGTGGGCATGGGCGTGGGCTTGGCCATGGTGGTGATTACTGTGACCATGATCATGCGCGTCATGATGATGGTGATGGTGGCCGTGATCGTGATGATGCGGCACGCCGGCGATCGCAGGCACCGGCTGGGAGGCCTGGAGCGCGCGGATGAAGGCGCCGCCCTTGACCCAGACGAGGCGCAGCCCGAACGCTGCGATCAGAGCGTAGCTGGCGATCTCGATCACCTTCTCGGCGCTGCACATGGTCCTGGCCGTCGCATTCAGCGCCCAGGCCGCGACGCCGACGATGAGGACTGCGACCAGCGACTGCATCAGCGCCGAGGCAAAGGACAACACGATGCCACGCCGTGCCGTTTCCTGGTTGGCGACGAGGTAGGACGAGATCACAGCCTTGCCATGGCCGGGGCCGGCGGCATGGAAGATGCCGTAGGCAAACGAGATGGCGAGCTGTGTATAAGAGACAGGGGGTTTTGCGCGAAGAGATCGTGAAGCGCCGCATCGACGGCCAAGACGGCGACAAGAACGGCCGCGCCGGTTGCAAGCGAATGGGCAAGCGGAGAGCGAAGGAGAGAAGTCACGGGCAATCCACGGTGATCTTGTTGGCGAACATCATGCCGAAGTTCGAGTTCTCGCCGTCCACAAAGGTCTGCTCGTTGAGCTTCTGGGCGCTCGCGGTGCCGTCATTCGGCCGCTCCAGCTTGATCTGGCAGCCGGCTGGTGCGCCGACCAGCTTGACCGGGTTGTCCTTGGCCATCTGGAAGTCGATGAAGAAGGAGCGGTCGAACACCTCAAGCACGAGTTGCTTCGGCTTCAGCGGCGTCTTCAGCGGCAGCGTGAAGTGCAGGGTCAGCACGGTGTCCTTGTAGTCGAGGAAATAGTCGACCGGCTCGTTGAAGCGCTCCCTCTTTCCGTCGGCCTTGGCGAAGGTGAAGTAGGCATATTCCTTCAGCGACTCGACATTGGTCTGGGCGAGCGGGGCCAGCTCCTCGCGCGTGTAGCTGCCCTTGGTCTTGCCCTCGAGCCCCTGGGTCGCATAGGCCGAGAACATGTCGTCGAAGGTCCAGGCGTGGCGGACGCCGGTGATCGAACCGTCGGGCGCGTAGATCAGCTCGCTGGTCGCGGTGATCCAGACATGCGGATGGGCCTGCGCCATCCCCGCCGCAAGCGACAGGCCGGCGGCGAGCAACCATCCGAACAGGCCGCGCATGCCCATCAGGCCGCCTTCGCTTCGTCGAGCAGGCCGCGGCGGCGCAAGAGCGCATCCGGCTCCGGCGGCCGGCCTCGGAAGGCCTCGTAGGCGGCTTCCGGATCGACCGATCCGCCGGTGGAGTAGATGTCATCGTGCAGGCGTTTGGCGACATCGGGATCGAAGATGTTGCCGGCTTCCTCGAAGGCGCCGAAGGCGTCGGCATCCATCACCTCCGACCACATATAGCTGTAATAGCCGGCAGCGTAGTGGTCGCCGGAGAAGATGTGGCCGAATTGCGTGGGCCGGTGCCGCATCGCGATCTCCTCGGGCATGCCAATCTTCTCGAGCTCCGCCTTCTCGAACGCGCGCACGTCCGTCGCGGTATCGGCCGGCTGGGTGTGGAATTCGAGATCGACCAGCGCCGAGGAGACGAACTCGACGGTGGCAAAGCCCTGGTTGAACTTGCGTGCCGCGAGGAAGCGCTGGAGCAGGTCGTCGGGCAGCGGCTCGCCGGTCTGATAGTGGCGGGCGAACTGCTGCAGCACCTCGGGCCGCTCCTGCCAGTGCTCATAGAGCTGGGAGGGCAGCTCGACGAAGTCGGTGAACACCGAGGTGCCCGATAGCGACGGATAGGTCACGTTGGAAAGCATGCCGTGCAGGCCGTGGCCGAACTCATGGAACAGCGTGCGGGCGTCGTCGGGCGACAGCAGCGAGGGCTCGCCGCCGGCGCCCTTGGCGAAGTTGCAGACATTGATGACGAGCGGCGCGGTCTCGCCGTCGAGCTTCTGCTGCTCGCGCAGCGAGGTCATCCAGGCACCCGAGCGCTTTGACGGCCGGGCATAGTAGTCGCCATAGAACAGCGCCTTGTGCTTGCCGTCCCGGTCCTTCACCTCCCAGACGCGGACATCCGCGTGCCAGGCCGGGACATCCTTGCGCTCCTCGAAGGTGATGCCGAACAGCCGCGTGGCGCAGTCGAAGGCCGCCGCGATCATGTGGTCGAGCGTCAGATACGGCTTGATCGCGGCATCGTCGAAATTGGCGCGCTGGAGGCGCAGCTTTTCGGCGTAGTAGCGCCAGTCCCAGGGCGCGAGCTGGAAATTGCCGCCTTCGGTCGTGATCAGCTCCTGCATTTCGTCGCGATCGGCGAGCGCGCGCGCCCGCGCAGGCTTCCAGACCCGCTCCAGGAGGCCCCGCACCGCATCCGGCGTCTTGGCCATCGAATCCTCGAGCCGGTAGGCGGCGAAGGTCGGATAGCCCAGGAGATTGGCGCTCTCCTCGCGCAGCTTCAGGATCTCGACGATGGTCTCGTTGTTGTCGTTGGCGTTGCCATTGTCGCCCCGCGCGGTGAAGGCCTTGTAGACCTTCTCGCGCAGGTCGCGCCGCGCCGAGCCCTTCAGGAACGGCTCGACCGAAGAGCGCGACAGCGTGATGATGGCCTTGCCGGCCAGCCCGCGATCTTCTGCCGCAGCCTTGGCGGCCGCGACGAAGCTCCCCGGCAGTCCCTCGAGGTCGTCCTCGCCGAGCTCCATGAACCACTCCTGCTCGTCACCGAGCAGATGATGGCTGAAGGTGGTGCCGAGCTGGGCGAGCTTCTCGTTGATCTCGGCCATCCGCGCCTTGGCCTCCTCGGTGAGCCCGGCGCCGGCGCGGTGGAAGCGGGTGTAGGTGCGCTCGAGCAGGCGGAGCTGCTCCGGATTGAGCTTCAGCGTGGCACGGTTCTCGTGGAGCTGGGCGATGCGGCCAAACAGCACCGCGTTCATCATGATCGGATTCCAGTGCCGCGCCATCCGCAAAGAAACGTCCTTGTCGATCTCCAGGATCGCCGGATTGGAGTGCGCGGAGACGAGGTCGTAGAACACGGCCGAGACCTTGGTGAGCAGCTTGCCGGAGCGCTCCAGCGCCGTGATGGTGTTGGCGAAGTCCGGCGTCGCCGGATCATGGACGATCGCCGCAATCTCCGCGGAGTGGTCGGCGAAGGCCTGCTCGAAGGCGGGCAGGAAGTGCTCCGGGCTGATCTCGTCGAACGGCGGGGTTGCGAACGGCGTCACCCAGGCCTTCAGGAGCGGGTTCGTCTCGGCCGGCGCGTCGCCGGTATTTTCGCGGGGTTCTGACATGACCTGTCCCGTTTTTTGCGCTGGTTTGTTGCAGCCAGCTATAGCACGCGATGGGGCTTTTTTGCGCCATTTGGCCTTGCTCCCGGGCCCCTTTTCGGGGAGATTGCGGCCCCTAAGACCACGGACCGAGAGCTCATGAACGCACCCGCCTCCTCCTCCCGCCAGATCGTCTGGCCGAGCGTCATCACCGTCATCAGCGCCGCCATCCTGATCGGCGCCGAGGTGTTCGGCGCGGCGTTTGCCGGCGGCTGGGCGCTCGCGATTCTGTTCGGGCTCGACGACACCGGCGCGCACATCGTGCAGGCCGTGCTGTTCGCGCTCGGCGTCTTCGTCATGACCGCGTTCATCCGCGCTGCTCAGCGCGTCGAGCCGTTCACGAAGCGCGCGTGAGGCGCCGCGCGCGAGCAAGAGGCGCGCGCAAGCTCGCGCAAACTTAACAGCCGTTCATCTTCAGCGTCGCTCGCGCACCACAGCGCAAGCAGCCGTTAGGCAATTCTGCTCTCAGCATAAAAAAATTCTTGCGAAGCAGAGTCAAAACGCTTATGTGCGGTCTTGCCCAATTTCGCACGTGCCTGTGGTCGTGTGTCAGTCGGTAGGTATCCGGACAAGAGGCCGGACAGCCGCCAAGGGGTGAAGAAGCCGAGGGGCTCTTCGGAAGTGCCGAAGTCGGAAGACTGAAGCAAGCCCGGAGTGTCCAGCATCTCTCTCAAAGAGATGCCTAGTCGAAGGTGACTTTGCTCTTTGCAACCGTGACTGGCAGCCGGAGGCGAACCGGCGCACCTCGTTCTCAACGGGGGACGCGACTTAAAGCAACGACGGATCGGGCTTTTTTGGTCTCTACCGGCATTCCAACGCCGGCGCGGGCTACTGAAAAGGCTTGTCCTTCATTGCCAGGTGAGCGGGCGGGAAAATTCCCAACCAATCCACGGCAGCACAATTCGGTCTCGGGTTCTCGGCCCTGTCGCGTCTCCATCGTGCGGCAGCGCCAAAGCACCCCTGTCCGAGAACATTTTGAACGGGCTCCGTCGCTGGGGCCGTTTGGAGGGTGCTATGACCGATCGCATCAGGGAATTTCTGCGCAACCGCCGCACTGAAGGTCTCGATACCGAGCCGTGCCTCGTCGTCGACCTCGAGGTCGTGCGCGACAATTACCAGAGCTTTGCCAAGGCGCTGCCCGACAGCCGCGTGTTCTATGCCGTCAAGGCGAACCCGGCGCCGGAAGTGCTGGCGCTGCTCGCCTCCATGGGCTCCTGCTTCGACACCGCAACCGTCGCCGAGATCGAGATGGCGCTGGCCGCCGGTGCGACACCTGACCGCATCTCCTTCGGCAACACGATCAAGAAGGAGCGCGACATCGCGCGCGCCTTCGCGCTCGGCATTCGGCTGTTCGCGGTGGATTGCGCCGCCGAGGTGGAGAAGGTCGCCCGTGCCGCGCCGGCTGCGAAGGTGTTCTGCCGCATCCTCTACGACTGCGCCGGCGCCGAGTGGCCGCTGTCGCGCAAGTTCGGCTGCGACCCGGAGATGGCGGTCGAGGTGCTCGACCTCGCCAAGCGTCTGGGCCTGGAGCCGTGCGGCATCTCCTTCCATGTCGGCTCGCAGCAGCGCAAGGTGAAAGCGTGGGATCGTGCGCTGGCGATGGCCTCGCAGGTGTTCCGCGACTGCGCCGAACGCGGCATCAACCTCTCGATGGTCAACATGGGCGGGGGCTTCCCGACCAAGTACCTGAAGGACGTGCCGCCGGTGGTCACCTACGGCCGGTCGATCTTCCGTGCGCTGCGCAAGCACTTCGGCAACCAGATCCCCGAGACCATCATCGAGCCGGGCCGCGGCATGGTGGGCAACGCCGGGGTGATCGAGTCCGAGGTCGTGCTCATCTCGAAGAAGAGCGACGAGGACGAGGTGCGCTGGGTGTATCTCGACATCGGCAAGTTCGGCGGTCTCGCCGAGACCATGGACGAGTCGATTCGCTACGCGATCCGCACCCCGCATGACGGCGCGGACATGACGCCGTGCGTGCTCGCTGGGCCCACCTGCGATTCCGCCGACGTCCTGTACGAGAAGAGCCCGTATCCGCTCCCGGTGACGCTCGAGATCGGCGACAAGGTGCTGATCGAAGGGACCGGGGCCTATACGTCGACCTACTCGTCGGTGGCGTTCAACGGCATCCCGCCGCTGAAGACGTATCACATCTGATCCGCCTCGACGTCGAGGCTTGATGAACCGGGAGCCGGCGATGCCGGCTCCTCCCTGACATTTTCGATTTCTGACGACGCTTGTGCGCGCGGACGCTTGTCCGCAAGTTCAAGCGAGGACTGACGTGTCATGACTGCTCTTCGGAAGCCACAGGTCGCCCTCACCTCGAAAGCCGCTCCGTTCGCGATCCGTGCGGAGCGTGCTGCCGACGTTGCGATGCGTGAAGCGCTGCTCGATGCCTGCTTTGGCGAGAACCGCCATGGCCGCACCTGCCAGCGCCTGCGCGACGGACGTGCACCCGCCGCAGGCCTTGCCCTGTCGGCGTTGCGCGAGGGGAAGCTCGTGGGAACCGTGCGGCTGTGGCACGTCAGCGCCGGAGGCAGGGCTGCTCTGGTCCTCGGACCGCTCGCGGTCGATCCTGCCTGCCGCGAGTTCGGGATCGGCGCCGCGCTGATGCATCAAGCGCTGGCCGCCGCCCGGGCGCGCGGGCATGCCGCCGTGATCCTGCTCGGCGACGCCCCCTACTACGCCCGCTTCGGCTTCTCGGCGGAGAAGACCGGCGCGCTTTCACTGCCGGGGCCGTTCGAGCGCGAACGGCTGCTCGGCCTCGAATTCGAGGCCGGTAGCCTGGATGACGCCTGCGGCATGATCATCCCGACCGGCGCTGCGCTGCCCAAACGGCGGGCGGCGCGCCCGCACGCGCACGCGGCCTAAAGGGCGACGTCCATCATGGCGAAGACCCCGGCCGCATCCAGCGGTGATGCCCGTCCGCGCCTGCGCAGCCTGATCACATCGGTGCTGTTCGTCCTGATCGCGGTCATGATCGTCAGGGACATCCTGGTGCGACGGTGGAGCGGCTCGCCGCCGCCGTCGCAAGGTACGACACAGCACTCCCGCTGAGCTCCTTTCACTGCCGTTTCGGGGGTTGCGCAGGGCCCCGAAAGGCCCTTTAACCCCGCGAAACACCCCTTCAGTCGAGGTCGAACAGATGTCCCGTCGCCTGATTTCCACCGGCTCTCCCTTCGAGAAGACCGCCGGCTACAGCCGCGCCGTGATCGACGGCGACTTCGCCTTCGTCTCCGGAACCACCGGCTACGACTATGCGACGATGACGATGCCGGCCGATGTCACGAGCCAGTCACGTAACTGCTTCAAGACCATCGAGGCCGCCCTGAAGGAGGGCGGATTCGACATGGCCGACATCGTCCGCGTGACCTACTACCTCACCGACGGCAGCGAGGCCGACGCGCATTTCGCCGTCTGCGGCGAAGTCCTCGGCGACATCCGCCCGGCCGCAACGCTTCTCGTCGTCTCAGCGCTCTATAAGCCCGAGATGAAGGTCGAGATCGAAGTCACCGCCAAGCGCCGCAGCGCCTGATCCACCCCTCACCCTTTGTCTGCCAGCACGTTCCGGAGAAACCATCCCATGAGCCCTCCCTCGCAGATCTACGCGAAGATCACCGGTCCCATCGTCATGGTCGGCTTCGGCTCCATCGGCAAAGGCACGTTGCCGATGATCGAGCGGCATCTCGACTACGACAAGTCGCGCGTCACCGTGATCGATCCCAAGGACGAGGGCCGCAAGGCACATTGCGAGAAGCAGAATGTGCGCTTCATCCAGAAGGCCGTAACCAGGGACAATTATCGCGAGTTGCTGACCCCGCTGCTCACCGAAGGCGGTGGCCAGGGTTTTTGCGTCAATCTCTCGGTCGACACCGGCTCGACCGACATCATGGAGCTCTGCAACGAGCTCGGCGCTCTCTACATCGACACCGTCAACGAGCCCTGGCTCGGCTTCTATTTCGATGCGTCGAAGGGCCCGGAAGCGCGCTCCAACTACGCCCTTCGCGAGGTGACGCTGGCCGCCAAGAAGGCGCGGCCCAAGGGCTCGACGACGGCCGTCTCCTGCTGCGGCGCCAATCCCGGCATGGTCTCCTTTTTCGTCAAGCAGGCACTTCTCAATGTCGCCGCCGACCTGAAGCTCAATGCCCCCAAGCCGAAGACCAAGGCCGAATGGGCGGACTTGATGCGGCAGGCCGGTGTCAAGGGCATCCACATCGCCGAACGCGACACCCAGCGCTCCAAGAAGCCGAAAGAGCCTGATGTCTTCGTCAACACCTGGTCGGTGGAAGGTTTCCTGTCGGAAGGCGTGCAGCCGTCCGAGCTCGGTTGGGGCACCCATGAGAAATGGATGCCCGAGAATGCGCGGACCCACGAAGCTGGCTGCGGCGCTGCCATCTATCTGATGCAGCCCGGCGCCAACACGCGCGTGCGCACCTGGTGCCCGACCCGCGGCGCGCAGTATGGCTTCCTCGTCACGCACAACGAGTCGATCTCGATCTCCGATTACTTCACGGTGCGCGACGCATCGGGCACGGCGATCTATCGACCGACCTGCCACTATGCCTATCATCCGGCTGACGATGCCGTGCTGTCGCTGCATGAAATGTTCGGCCGCGCCGCGAAGATGCAGGAAAAGCACCACATTCTCGATGAGAACGAAATCGTCGATGGTATCGACGAGCTCGGCGTGCTGCTGTTCGGCCACGACAACAATGCCTACTGGTATGGCTCGCAGCTCTCCATCGAGGAGACCCGCAAACTCGCGCCCTATCAGAACGCCACCGGCCTGCAGGTGACCTCCGCCGTGCTCGGCGGCATGGTGTGGGCGCTGGAAAACCCGAACGAAGGCATCGTCGAGGCCGACGAGATGGATTTCGATCGTCTGCTGGAAATCCAGATGCCGTATCTCGGCCCGGTGAAGGGTTTCTACACCGACTGGACGCCGCTGACGGATCGTCCGGGACTGTTTCCGGAGGATATCGATACCAGCGATCCCTGGCAGTTCCGGAATATTTTGGTGCGCTGACGACACGCCTGCGTTATGCCCTGCCAAGGCGGGGCATCAAAATGTCGAAAACAACCCCATGCACAGTAGCCGGCGACGGCTGGCGTGGGGCGTTGCGGGTTCTGCGAAACCACTGGCGCGTCGGGCAAATCAGCCGGGATGACGCCACGATCTCCACCCTCATTCCGGGGCGACGCGACAGCGTCGAGCCCGGAATCCATCCTGCCGCAGAGTTAGCGGATAGATGGATTCCGGGCTCGCGACTTCGTCGCGCCCCGGAATGACGGTTGGGGGCTACTTCTCCTTGATCGACGGCTCCTTGATCGGCGGGGCGATCTTCTCGGCGGGCGCTTGTGGCAGCACCGGCTTCGCCGCACCTTGAGTCTGCGGATCGGGCCGCGCGGGCTCGGGTGCTGGGGTGGTGGGGCGGTCGCCGCCTGGCTTTGACTCCGCGGGCGTCTTGCTCTGATCATCCGGCGTCGGCGTGCCTTGCAGCGGCTGCGTGGCTTGAGCCATGTGTTGCCGGCTCTCGGCCCGGATCTGCGCCAGCGACAGGCCGGAGATCAGGACGCCCGCCCCGAACAGGACACAGGCGATCAGCAGATCCCGGTGAAATCTGAGCTTGTCTTGCTTACCGGCCATCTCAGCTACCCCGCGAATTCGTCCGCAGTATCAACGAAATGGCCGGACCGCAGTTCCGCGGGGATGTCGCCGCAGGGAACCCCGCCGAAACGCTGCGTTCAGTCCGTCGTGCTGACTTCCCAGGTGGCGTGGCGCACGCCGGAGTGGCGCTGCATGTCGACGGCCACGGCGTTCAGTTCGTTCGGATCGACCGCGGTCGCGACCAGCTTCGCAACGATCTCCAGGATGTCGTCGCCGATCTCGACAACCTCGACATCCGCCACGGGATATTTCGCGCTCTCGAGCTTGTCGACGAGGCGGTCGCGCATGTCGGGCAAGGCTTCCGTCGTGACCGCGACCTTGAAGTAGTAGGTCGCCTCCAGCGCCTTCTCGTTCAGCGGGATGCGGTTGATTGCGTTCACCAGGGGACGCAGCAGCGTGTTGCCCGCGATGATGAACACCGTGAGTGCGACAGCCTGCGCGACCAGGTCGGCGCCGGCGCAGGAGCCGACGGCGGCCGAGGCCCAGAGCGTCGCCGCAGTGTTCAACCCGCGCACGTCCATGCCCTGCTTCATGATGACGCCGGCGCCAAGGAAGCCGATGCCGGAGACGACGTAGGAGATCACGCGGACCGCGCCGTCGGCCCCTGTCAGATGCATGGCGAGATCGACGAAGGCGGCGGCGCCGACAGCGACCAGCACATTGGTGCGCAGGCCCGCGGTGCGCTGGCGATATTGCCGCTCGGCGCCGATCAGCGTTCCCAGCACGAAGGCCGTGAAAAGGCTGACCAGCGTATCGAGGAAGTCTGCAAGCTGGAAGGTCGTCAGAAACCGCATGGGTTCGCGCCGCCGTTTGAGAGATGCGGTAGGGTGGGCAAAGGCGCGCTGTTCGCGCGACGTGCCCACCACTTTTGTCTCGCGGAGCGATGGTGGGCACGGCGCAAGGGCACCTTTGCCCACACTACGGCCGGAACGATGAAGAATTAAAGCTCCAGAACGCCGCCGTCCCCATTTTCGTCGGCGAATGCCAAGAGCGTCCCCTTGGCGTTCCAGGCGAGCGCGGCCACGGCCGGTGTGCCGTTGCGGCGGACCAGGATCTCCGCGCCGTCCTCCAGACGCACCATCAACACGGTGCCATCGCTATAGCCGGCAGCGAAGATGTCGTTCTTCGGATGGCAGGCGACCACCGACGCGCGCGCCTGCAAGGGCGCGAGCATCGCGGGCTCCTTGCCCATCGGACCGTCCTTGCTTGCGAACGGCCACAGGATCACGGTGTCGGCGCCCGAGGTCGCCAGCGCCTTGCCGCCCGCGCTCCAGGACATCGAGCGGACGCGGCCGGGATAGCCGGTCATGCGCATGTGCCTGTTATCGGCGAGCCGCCAGCCATGCAGCGCCGGCTCGTGCATCGCGGTGACCAGGAATTTGTTGTCCGGGCTGAAGGTGACGGCGAGATGCGAGCCGGCCCAGGGCAGGAATTCGGCACTCCCCGCCATGTTGGGAAACCACAGCGTCGCGCCGTTGTAATGCGCGATCGCAAGCCGCAGACCCTTCGGCGCAAAGGCGAGCCCGCCGACGGTCGAGGGCACCTCGATCGACTTCTCTTCGTTCTTGCCGCTCTTGACGAAGGCAAACTTGCCGGCCGACCAGGCGAAGGCGCCGTCGGCATGCAGCGCCACCGCATCGATCCAGCGCCGCTTGGGATCGGTCGCGAGCAACGTCACGTCGCCCTTGGCGTCGAGCGCTGTGACCTTGCCGTCGTCGCCGCCCATCACGAGGCGCTTGCCGTCGCTCGCGGTCGAAAGAATGCCGCCACTATGGACGGCGACGGTGCTGATCTCGCCCTGGCTATCCACCAGCGCAACATTCTCCTCGCCGCCGACGAAGGCGGCGCAGTCGGCCAGGAAATGCACAGACGTCACGGCCATCCCCAGCGCGACCGGCTTGACGCGGTCGGTGACGGAGACGATCGAGGGTGAATCGGGAGCCGGCGTAAACTCTTTCATCACGAGACGATGCAGCTCTCGAAGCCTTCGCGAATGGCCTGTTCCGGCAATTCGCGACCGATGAAGACGAGACGGCTCTCGCGCGGCTCGCCCTCCTTCCACTTCCGCTGGTGATTGCCCTCGAGCATCATGTGCACGCCCTGGAAGACATAGCGGTCGTCATCATTGTGGAAGGCGAGGATGCCCTTGGAGCGCAGGATCTTCTGGCCCTCCACCTGCACGAGGTTCTGGAGCCAGGGCATGAACACGTTGGGATCGAGCGGCTTGTCGGTCTTGAGCGAGAGCGACTGCATCTCCTCGTCGTGATAGTGCTTCAGGCCGTGGCCGTGATCATGGTGGTGGTGATGGTCATGTCCGTGATGGTGGTGATGATCATGGTCGTGGTCATGATCATCGGCCTCCAGAAAGTCCGGCTCGATGTCGAGGATGCGGTCGAGGTCGAAGGCGCCGCGGTCGAGCACGTCAGCCAACGCCACCGAGCAGCGCTCGGTGCGGTGCAGCTTCGCATAGGGGTTGATGCCGCGGATGCGGGCCTCGACCTCGGCGAGCTCTCCCTTGGAGACGAGGTCGGTCTTGTTCAGCACGATCACGTCGGCAAACGCGATCTGGTTCTTGGCCTCGGGCGCGTCCTTCAGACGGTCGGAGAGCCATTTGGCATCCGCAACCGTCACGACCGCATCGAGCCGCGCGTTCTTCTGCACGTCCTCGTCGACGAAGAAGGTCTGGGCGACGGGCGCCGGATCGGCAAGACCCGTCGTCTCGACGATGATGGCGTCGAACTTGCCCTTGCGCTTCATCAGCCCGTCCATGATGCGCACGAGATCGCCGCGCACGGTGCAGCAGATGCAGCCATTGTTCATCTCGAACACTTCCTCATCGGCGCCGATGATGAGGTCGTTGTCGATGCCGATCTCGCCGAATTCGTTGACGATGACGGCGTACTTCTTGCCGTGATTTTCCGACAGGATGCGATTCAAAAGCGTGGTCTTGCCGGCCCCGAGATAGCCGGTCAGCACGGTCACGGGAATCTTTTCAAGAATCTTGGGGGCGGTCGCTTCAGACATAACAACTCCGGGGTCGGGCTTGTCGCGCGACGCGAGGCGGGGTGGCCCCTGCCCTAAAGCGCGATGAATCTAAGTTGAATCGTCATCGCGCTTTAGCCCTTGCTTGAGCACGATCTTTTCGGAAAACCGCTGCACACTTTTCCGGATCGTGCCCTAATGGTCAAGCGCGCTGGTCAGGGCCTTTATATTGTGCCTGACCATGTCAATGTAAGTGGGGGCAGGCCCCTTTTCGCCCGTCAAACCGTCCGAAATCAGGGTCCCGCCGACCTTTGAGCCGGTCTCCGCCGCGATCCGCCGGATCAGCCGGTCGTCGCTGATATTTTCGAGGAACACAGCCGGGATTTTTTGGGCTCGGATCTGGCTGATGATCCCTGCGATATCGCGGGCGCTGGGCTCGGTTTCGGTGGAGACGCCGAGCGGAGCGATGAACTGGATGCCGTATTCGGCGGCGAAATAGCCGAAGGCATCGTGGGTGGAGATCACCTTGCGCCGCTCCGGCGGGATTTTTGCGATTGCCTCGCGCACCTCGCGGTCGAGCGCTTCGAGCTTTTCCAGATAGGCTTTGGCTTGCCTACGGAAAACGTCCGCATCCTCAGGCGCGGCCGCGGCCAGCGCGGCGGCGATGTTGGTCACGTAGGCTTTCGCGTTGGGGATCGATTGCCAGGCATGCGGATCGGACTCCGAACCGAGCTTGAGCGGAGCGATGCCGGCGCTCGCCGTCACCACGGTCGCCTTGCTGCCTGAGGATTGTACGAGCCGCGGCAGCCAGCCCTCCAGGCCAAGCCCGTTGACGATGACGAGCCTTGCATCCGCGATGCGCTTCGCATCACCCGGCGCCGGCGTGTAGACATGGACGTCGCTGTCGGCACCGACCAGCGTGGTGAGGTTGATGCGATCGCCGCCGACGTTGCGAACGAAATCGGCGAGGATGGAGAAGCTCGCGACCACGTTGAGCCGCTCCGCCGCTTGAAGCGGCGAGGCGAACAGCAGGAGCGCAACGGCGAGGAGCAGGAGGCGGCGCATCGCTGAAATCAAGCCTCCAGATGCCGGCCCGGAAACATCTGCCGGACCAGCCCGCCGACGCTGCCGAACAGCACGGAGAGGACGTAGAACACGGTCGCCACCAGGATGATCGCCGGCCCTGAGGGAATCCGCGTCTGGAACGACAGCACGAGCCCGGCATAGCCCGAGACCCCTGCGGCGATGACCGCGATAGAGATCATCGCGGTGAGGTCGCGCGACCAGAACCGGGCGATGCCGGCAGGCATGATCATCAATCCGACCGCAAGCAGCGTGCCGAGCGCCTGAAAACCGTTGACGAGATTGATGACGACGAGCGCGAGAAAGGCAAGGTGCGCCGGTCCCCCGGCGCGACTGACGGTGCGCAGGAACAGCGGGTCGACGCTCTCGATCACCAGCGGACGGTAGATCACCGCGAGCACGAGCAGCGTGATCGTGGCGTTGAAGGCGACCACCAGCAGTGTCTGGTCGTCCATGGCGAGGATGTTGCCGAACAGCACATGCAACAGATCGATATTGGTGCCCTTGATCGAGACGATGGTGACGCCTAGCGCCAGCGAGGCCAGATAAAAGGTCGCAAGCGAGGCGTCCTCCTTCAAACCGGTCGAGCGCGCGACCACGCCGGCGAGGATAGCGACCGCAAATCCCGCAATCAGGCCGCCTGCGGTCATCGCGAACAGATTGAGGCCGGAGAGCAGGAAGCCGATCGCGGCACCAGGGAGGATCGCATGTGCCATGGCGTCACCGACGAGGCTCATCCGCCGCAGCATCAGGAACACGCCGATCGGCGCGCCCGCGAGCGACAGCGCGACCACGGCAGCGAGCGCGCGCCGCATGAACTCGAATTCGGTGAAGGGGCCGATCAGCGCGTCATACATCGTGCGTCATGCCGCCTGCGAGCGCTCGTCATCGTCGGCGCAGGCCGCCGCGCTGTCGTCGAAGGCTTCGCACATCCGCATCGCGACCATCAGGTTCTCCGCCGTCAGCACCTCGGCGGTCGCGCCCCAGGCCACCGGGCCGCGCGCAAGCAACAGCGTTTGCGGGAAGTGCGCCCGCACCATCTCCATATCGTGCAGAGCGGCGAGCACGGTGCGGCCCTCGCCATGCCAGCGCGTCACCAGCGCGAGCAGATCGGCCGTGGTCTTGCTGTCGATGGCGTTGAAGGGCTCGTCCAGCACGATCAGGCGCGCATCCTGGAGCAGCACGCGCGCGAACAGCACACGCTGCATCTGCCCGCCGGACAGCGTGCCGATCGGGCGATTCTCGAAGCCGTTCAGCCCCACGGCGGCGATCGCGCCCAGGATCTTCTCGCGTGCGGCCTTGCCGATGCCGCCGAACAGGCCGATCCCACGCCACAGCCCCGTGCCGACGAAATCGAACACCGAGATCGGGAAGCTGCGGTCGATGTCGGCGGTCTGTGGCAGATAGGCGATATCGCGCGGATCGAGTCCCCCGAGTTGGATGCTGCCTGCCAGCGGCTTGAGGATGCCGACGATGCCGCGGAGCAGCGTCGACTTGCCCGCGCCGTTCGGCCCGATCACCGCGACCAGCGCCCCACGCGCGATCTCGCCCTTGAGGTGGTGCACCGCCGGGTGGCGGTCATAACCCAGGGTGACATTGTGGAAACCGAGCGCCGCCATGGTCACCTCATCGCCAGAAAGACCACGCCCCAGAGCACCACGCAGACGGCCAGTGCCGCGGCTAAGCGGCCCACCATGGTCATGCGCAGGATCGACCAGGGCGCGGCCTGGGCGGGATGCGGCGCCGAGGGGTCGTGGACATGGGCGTGCGTGTGGTCGTGCCCATGGGCATGGGCGTGGTCATGAGAGTGGCCCTGGGAATGGTCGTGATGGTGGACGTGGGACGCGGCGGGAACCATTTGGGAATGTTATATTATAACATTACCCCTGTCCACGCCGACCTTACCCGTCATTCCGGGCGATGCGAAGTATCGAACCCGGAATGACGCCAACATTTGCAGCCTCTCAGGGCTTGCCGATCACCATGGCGATGGCCGCCGCCACGAACGGAAACGGCACCGAGACGGCGCAGCGGAACCAGACGAAACGGGCCGGCATGAACGGGATTTCCCCACAGGATCACCCGCTGGAAGGCGAACAGCGCCCAGGCGACGACATAGGCGACCACCTGGGGGACGCCGCCGCCGGACTTCAACGCCACCGCGCCGATGGAGAATCCGATCACGGGACCGCCTGGCGTGGCAGCCCCAGCGACCACGGCGGTGACCACCCCAAGCCAGCCGCTATCGGGGCCGAGCCAGCCGGTGATCACCTCCTGCGGGATGATCGCGGCGATGTAGCCGGAGCCGATCACCCCCAGCGCGATCCGCGGCACGATGTTGACGAAATCCATCGCCCCCTCGCGCAGCGAGGCCTTGAACACCGGCTTGCCGCGGCGAAAGGCGATCAGGCCGACGCCGAGCACCGAGCCCCACAACAGGATATCGATGAGGAGTGCTGCGCTCACGTCTCGTCGTCCCCTGCGTCACGCTTCGGATAGAGCCGGACATAGACGAAACGGCCGAGCGCCCCCGCGAGCACCGGCAGCGGCAGCGAGATCACGATCCGCCACAGCGTGAAATCGGTGCCCATGATCGGGATTTCCCAGGCGACCGCCCGGCCATAGCCGATCAGGGTCCAGCTCACGACCATGGCAATGGTGGCGCCGAAATCGGCGCCGACCGCGAGCAGCGCGCTTGCCACCGGATAGGCGGTGAAGGGCCCGCCCGGCAGGATCGCGCCAAAGGCGGTACCGATCAGAAGGCCCATCAGGCCGGAGTTCGGCCCGAGCGAGCGCGACACCTTCTCGTGCGGCAGGATCTCCGAGATGAAGGCCCCGAGCAGGCAGCCGGCGAGCACGCGCGGCAGGATGCCGCCGAATAGCGAGAGATCGTGGGTGAGAATGTCGAGGACGCCGTCGGCGCCGTCTCGCCGCCAGACCAGCGCCGCGCTTACCGCCACCAGACCTGCGATGATGATCGTCGACCAGCCGATCGGCTTGCGGATGCGCCCCGGCCGCGGCTCGGACTCCGCGTCCTCGGCAGGCGTCGGATTGTTCGGGGAAGGTTCTGACAACGGCTCGGGTCGGATCGAGGGGATATCCGTTCTGCTTAAGGGTGCCACTGACGCGATGCAAACACAGTGATGGCGGGAGCGATGCGCGCCTCGCGCAGGGCTATGCCGAGCAACAGCAATCGCATGGCGGATCGCCTTCCTTCGGCACGCTCGCTCCACAATCTCGTCATGCCCGGGCTTGTCCCGGGCATCCACGTTCTTCGTCCCGCGGGAAAGGTCGCGGATGGCCGCGGGACATAGGCGGAGCGGAAACGACGCCGTCCTTCGGACGGCTATGCCCGACCATGACGATGTGGAAATGTCTGTGCGCGCGAATTCCGCACAGCAAAAAAGGCGGTCACACAGCGACCGCCTTCTCGCTTGTCAGGTGACGTGAAGCCTCATGCCTTGTCGAACAGCGACTCCACGTATTCCCAGTTCACGAGGTTCTCGACGAACGCCTTCAGATAATCCGGACGGCGGTTGCGATAGTCGATGTAGTAGGAGTGCTCCCAGACGTCCACGCCGAGGATCGGGGTGGCGCCGTGCACCAGCGGATTCTCGCCGTTCGCCGTCTTGGAGATCTCGAGCTTGCCGTTCTTCACGGACAGCCAAGCCCAACCGGAGCCGAACTGGCCGACGCCCGCCGCCTGGAAGTCCGTCTTGAACTTCTCGAAGCCGCCGAGGTCTTCATTGATCTTCTTCTCGAGCTTGCCCGGCAGCTTGGTGCCGCCGCCATTGGGCTTCATCCAGCTCCAGAAGTGGATGTGATTGTAGTGCTGGCCCGCATTGTTGAAGACCGCGGGGTTCTTCCCGAAGGAGCCCTTCACGATCTCCTCGAGGGACTTGCCTTCCCATTCGGTCCCCTTCAGCGCGTTATTGCCGTTGGTGACGTAGGCCTGATGATGCTTGTCGTGGTGATATTCCAGCGTTTCCTTCGACATATACTGGCCGAGGGCGTCATAGGCGTAAGGGAGTGGGGGGAGCGTAAAGGTCATGGCTTGTTGTCCGCAACTGGGTGGGGAACGTGTTCTAACGGTCACCCCTTATAGAAGGTTCCTGCGCCGTTAAATACCTTAGAATTTGCGAAACCGCATGGCGCGGTCGGCATGGCCTGAATGCTCAAATTCAGCTCAGAACAAAAGCTTCGCGGGGGCTGATGCAAAATATCATTGCCTTTGAAGCGTTTAAGAGAGAACGAATGCGCCGTTGCGCGGGAAAACAGGAAGAGCGGCCCCATGAGCATCGAGATCGACATCTTGAACGGCGACGCCTCATGGCAAATCGCCGAGCCGCTGTTCAAGGCAGTCTGGCCGCGTGATGCCGTCGAGAAGCGGCCCTGGAGCCACATCAAGTGGGCCGATACCGAGCTTCGCGTGTTGATCGAGGCGCCTGAGGGCGGGCTTGCCTGTCATGTAGGCATCTACTTCCGCACCATCACCTGGAACGGCCGCAAGGTTCATGTTGGCGGCATCGGCGGTGTCTGCACGCGCGAGGATTGCCGTGGGCGCGGCTACGCGACGCTTGCTATCGATGCCGCTGTTCACACAATTCGCGCCAACGAGGCCGTCCGCTTCGCGCTCCTGTTCTGCGAGCCGCATAATTTCGCATTCTACCAGGCCCGTAACTGGCATCCTTTCACCGGCGATGTCTATTGCGAGCAGCCGGAGGGGCGGATCCGCTTCGATTGTAGCGCACCGTTCGTCTTCGATGTCGTCCGCGCGCCGCGCCTGGGCACCATCGACCTATGCGGCCTGCCGTGGTGAGCCCTGCTTGAATGGAGGGCTGGCGCTGACGATGTCTGCATTATAATATGTTGTCCATCATCTAATTTCGCCCGGTGACACATGACGATAGACGCCCCCATAGACGCCGCACCGTCACGTGCCCCGGCCGCCTCGCGTGCCCCGGCCGCCTCGCGTGCCCCGGTGACGTCGCCCATCGCCAGCCTTTTGATCGCGCCGATCCTGCCGACGCTGCTCAGGTTGGCGATCCCCAACATGATCGCGATGGTCGGCAGCACGCTGGTCGCGATCGCCGAGACCTCCTATATCGGCCGGCTCGGCACTATTGCGCTGGCCGCGATCGCGCTGGTGTTTCCCTTCGCCATGCTGACGCAAATGATGAGCGCGGGCGCGATGGGCGGCGGCGTGTCGTCCGCGATCAGCCGGGCGCTCGGCGCGGGCGATCGAAATCGCGCCGCGACGCTGGCGCTGCACGCCGCCATCATCGGCATTTGCGGCGGGCTGTTCTTCACCGTGATGATGCTGCTGTTCGGCCGCAGCTTCTTCACGCTGCTCGGCGGCCGCGGCAATGTCCTGGAAGAAGCCTGCAACTATTCGCAGGTGCTGTTCTCCGGCGCGATCGCGATCTGGCTGGTCAACACGCTTGCCTCGGTGATCCGCGGCACCGGCGACATGCGCCTGCCCTCGATGACACTGATCGGCGCCAGCCTGGTGCAGGTCGCGGTCGGCGGTACGCTCGGGCTCGGCCTGTTCGGCGTGCCGCAACTCGGCATGCGCGGCGTCGCCTCCGGCCAACTCATCGCCTTCACGCTCGCGGCAGTCTTCTTCGTCTGGTATCTGCTCGCCGGCCGCAGCAGCCTGGCGCTGAATTTCAAGGCGTTCCGGTTCGAGCGCGGCATGTTCCTCGACATCCTCAAGGTCGGCGCGGTGGCCTGCCTGTCACCGCTGCAGACCGTGCTCACCATCCTGATCTTCACGAAAATTCTCGCAAGCTTCGGTACCGAGATGCTCGCCGGCTACGGCATCGGCTCGCGGCTGGAATTCCTGCTGATCCCGATCACCTTCGCCTTCGGCATCGCCTCGGTGCCGATGGTCGGCATGGCGATTGGCGCCGGCCAGTTGCAGCGCGCGCGGCGTGTCGCCTGGACGGCGGCGGCAGCGGCAGGCCTCATCGTCGGCCTGATCGGCCTCGTCGTCGCGCTCGATCCGGCGCTGTGGGTCTCGCTGTTCACGCGCGACGCCGGCGTCACCGCCGCTGCACACAGCTATTTCCACTGGGCGGGGCCGGCCTTCGTCTTCTTCGGCGTCGGCGTGTCGCTTTATTTCTCATCGCAAGGTGCCGCGCGCGTCGGAGGTCCGGTGCTTGCGTCCACTGCGCGGCTCCTGATCGTTGCCGTCGGCGGTGCCGCGCTCACGACTGCTCAGGCGCCGGCCTGGACACTGTTCGCTCTGATCGGCGGCGCCATGGCGGTGTTCGGGCTGTCCACGGCAACGTCCGTTGCCCTCGCGCGCTGGGGCAAATGAACGCAGGAATGTGATTGCAGCCGCGCGTTGCATGATCCTGATTTGCTGCTATGGAGACGCCTCCATTTTCCGGGGCTCTCCATGATCCGCAGATTCGCTGTTCTCGTCGCCTGTCTCGCTGCGCTGTTCGGCGCGCCTGCCGCACGTGCGCAGAGCGCCGATGCGAGCGGGACCTGGCTGACCCAGGCGGGCGATGCACGGGTGAAGGTCAGCAAATGCGGCGGCGGCATCTGCGGCGTCATCGTCTGGCTGAAGGAGCCCTACGACACCGCGACCGGTCAGCCCGCCAGCGACAGCAAGAATGCAAATCCCGCGCTCGCCAGGCGCCCGCTGATCGGATTGCCGTTGTTCAGCGGCATGCAGCCTTCAGGAGCGAACAAATGGTCGGGGCAGATCTACAACGCCGATGACGGCAATGCCTATGCGAGCAACATCTCCGTCACCGGCACTGATACGCTCCGCGTCGAAGGCTGCGTCGGCGCGCTCTGCGGCGGCGAAACCTGGACGCGCGTCGGACGCTGACTGCTCACATCTCCCCAGCGGGGAGAGGTGAAGCCACAATCCGCTTCTGGAATGGCGTCACGCCACCATCGCCTTCAGCGCCGTCGCCGCCGATGCGTAGCCGCCCCGGGCTCCGTCGATGAAGTGGACGTGGTCGCTGCGCAGCGCTGAGGGCGTGAAGCAGGTCATCATTGCCGCATCCTGCCGGTGCAGGCCGTAGCGCACGACACCGCTCTTCGCCGCGGCTGCGAGTCGATCGCTCAAGTTGCGCTCGAGCTCAGGCGTGCAGTCGAGGATCATGCGCAGCCCGTCGTCATATTTGCGGAAGTCCGAGTTCTCGACGACCTGCCGCGTATAGGTCTTCGGCACGAAGCCGCCGACCTTGATGTCAAAGCGCACGATCATGTAGGCGAACAGTGTATAGGCCAGCACGCTGACGCGGCGCTTGAGGAGCGAGCCGCCGCGCCTGGCGCGCGCCTCGAAGTCGAGCCCCTGCGGCGGCCATTTCAGCGGCGGGCCCTGCGGCGGCACCGGCCGGCCCGCATCCGGACTGCGCTCGACGAGATGGATCACATCCTCGATCACTTTGCGGAAGGCAGGCGGATCGGCACCGCGCGCCGGCACCACCAGCACCGACAGGATGAGCCCGCGCGAGGCCGGGATCTCCTCGAACCGGCAGGACAGGCCGGACAGATCAGGCTGCGTGTCGTCGGGCGCGTCCAGAACCGCGAACTCGCCGCGCTTCATCGCGGCTTCAGCCCACCCCAATCCCCCGCCGGAGAACATCGCATAGGACAGGTTGGCCGACGGCCCGAAGCGTGCGACGCGCACGTCCAGCCCTTGCGCGCGGATCGCGCTGACCGGCACCAGCGCGACGCGCATCTTCAGATCGAGATCCTGCCTGACCCAGGTCGCCGTCGCGGCCAGCGCCTCACGGGCACGATCGAGATCGCCGGGCCCGACCGCAAAGCTCGCGCCGTCGCCGCCGAACACGAAGGGGAATTCCCGTCCCTCCAGCGCGTTGGTGACGGCTGCGATCACCGCAGCACCGGCCATGTTGACCGCCTTGTAGCGCTGCGCGGCAATCGCCTTGGTCGAATCGACGATGTCGGCCACCCCGATGGTCCAATCATCCGGCAACGGCGAATAGAGGGAGGGATCCATCAGGCTGGTGAAGCCGCGGAAGACAGCGATGCTGCTGTAGAAGGAGACGCCTGGTGTCATCGCCTGGGACCGATGTGTATCGCACAATCAAGATACGGGGCAGGAATCGATTGGGTTCGCCGGTCGGCTCACCCTGGAGGGATTGGTAATAATTGGCGGAAACAGGTCCGGACAACAAGAGCATCGTTCGCGTCGCGCCAGCGGACGCGATCGGCAAGCAAAACGGAT
This sequence comes from Bradyrhizobium sp. UFLA05-108, assembly GCF_059803455.1. NCBI lineage: Bacteria > Pseudomonadati > Pseudomonadota > Alphaproteobacteria > Hyphomicrobiales > Nitrobacteraceae > Bradyrhizobium > Bradyrhizobium sp. UFLA05-108. The sequence continues at coordinate 131,321 of NZ_JBANAZ010000011.1, forward strand.
TGGGTCTTTTGCGCGATGTCGTGGAAGCAGCGCTAGTGCAGCTTCTCGTTCTCCGCCACCGAGGGCGCGTGCACGTCATGGCAGCCGATCAGCCGCACGAATTGCTGTGGATACATCTCGTAGCCATGATCGCCGGAATTCTGATGCGACATCGGCTTGCAGTTGCTGATGCTCTCTCTCGCTTGAGATGACTGCGCTGACACCCGGGGAAGGTTCGAAGCGGTCATGCACTGCTCCCTGTCGATTAGGGCAGATCGATTGACGTAAGCCAACCGATTGCGGAGCATCTTAGAACCAAACGCGCTGAAATGAAATTGAGCCCGGTCAATTCAATTTGTAGCGCTGCGGTTCCCCGTTACTGTTTGAGCAATGCAAACGCGTTCCGCGTTTGTCGCCAGCGAAAACCGCTGCACACTTTGCGCTAACGCGGCCCTTCGGGTCCGGATCGTGATCTAAGCGGTATTTCCCGCATCGATTGTGAACACCGTACCCGTGACGTTGCGTCCGCCTTCACCGAGCAGATACTCGACCATCCGCGCGACGTCGTCGGTCTCGGGCAACCGGCGCAGCGCACTGCGGCCAGCGATCCGCTTGCGGCCTTCATCGGAGAGATTCTGCGTCAGCTCGGTATCGATGAAGCCGGGCGCGATCGCATTCACGGTGATGCCGAGCTTACCGACCTCGCGCGCCAGCGATTTCGTGAAGCCGGTCGCGGCAGCCTTGGTCGCGCCATAGACCGACAGACCGTTGTAGCCGGTCGTGGCGATGATCGAGGAGATGTTGATGATGCGGCCTGCGCCGTCGGCCATCATTTGCCGCGCGATATATTTGGTGAGGATGATCGGCGACAACACGTTGAGCTGCACCAGCGCCTCGATCTCGGAATTGTGCATGGTCGCAAGCAGACCCTCGGTGCCGAGGCCGGCATTGTTGACGAGGCCATAGATCGGACCGAACTCGTCGCGCACCAGCTTTGCGAAGGCCGGGATCGCGTCGATCACAGCGAGGTCGCAAGCGCGGAAATGCAGGCGCTTCTCCGATGCGCGCACCGCTGCCGCGAGCTCCTCGGTCTCGCGCCGCGCCACCGCGATCACGTTATAGCCGGCGCCCACCAGGCGCGTCGCGATCGCAAGGCCAATGCCGCGGCTGCCGCCGGTGATGAGGACGTTATGCATCGGTGCGCGCCAGCTTTCCGGCCGGGGTGACGTCGAGCGTCTGGACGAAGCGGATCACCGCCGGCACCTTGTGCGAGGCGAGCTGCACCCGGCACCGGTCCAGGATCTGCTCGCGGATATCCTTCGCCTGCGCCGGATCGGTGCCGTCGGCAAGGATCACGTCGGCCACGACGATGCCGCCGGTGATCGGGCTCTTGCGCGATTTCGCGCGCGACATCCGCACGCCCGGATGACGGTTGATGACCGCCTCGATCTCCTCGGGATGAACCTTCAGCCCGCCGATATTGATGATGCCGCCGCGGCGGCCGACGAAATGGTAGCGGTCGCCGCGCAGCTCTATCATGTCACCGGTGTCGACGAAGCCGTCGTCCTCGGCGAGCTTGCCGGCATTGCGGCCGATATAGGCATGCGCGGTGCGCTTCGACCTGATGCGCAGCGAGCCGTCGACGATCTTCATCTCGACGCCACTGGCGTTCACGCCGATATAGTCGGCGGGGAAACCTTCGAGCCCATCGTTGACGGCAAAGCCGACGCCGGCTTCCGTCGAGGCATAGGCATGGCCGATCGAGGCGTTGGGGAATGCCGCCTTCAGGCCCTCGAGCACGGCCTGGTCTGCGATCTCGCCGGAGAGGCGGACATAGCGTGGCGCAAATTGCGCGGCTGAGCCGCTCATCAGGAGCTTGCGCCAATGCGAGGGCGTACCGGAAATGTGCGAGACACCGCGCGCGTTCAGCCGCGCGACATGGTCCGCGAGAACCTCATGCGCGTCCGACAGCACCATCGAGCCGCCGGAAAGGATCGCGCGCAAGAATATCTGAAGGCCACCATAGCGGCGGATGTCGTAGAAAGTTGCCCAGACCGGCGCGGGGCCGCGCGCGGGCGCCTCGGCCCGGATCGCGCCGGTCAGCGCTTCCAGCGTATGCGCTGCGATCTTCGGCACGCCTGAGGTGCCCGAGGTCAGCATCAGCCATTCGGTGGCGCGCTCGGATTTGCCGGGCGTAGTCGCGGTGAGCGGCAGTTGCGCGATCACGACGAGCGGAAGCGCGCTGTCTCTCCAGAATTCCGGCTCGTCGGTAACGACGGCATCGATCTCCGCGTCGGCAATCAGCGCGCCGAGGTGCGCCGGATTGAGATCCGGCGGGCACAACAGCATGCGCCGGGCGATGCCGTCGAGCTCGATCATGGCAAGGCCGGACTTGAGCTGGTCCGACAGTTTCAGCAGCACCGATCGGCCGGCCAACTCGCCGAGACGGCCGCCCAGGACCGTCTGCGACAGGACATCAGTCAGCGACACCAGATCGTGCGCGTCCGACAGCGTGCGTCCCTTCAGCTCCGCGCCGAGATAGTCGCGGAGTGCAAAGATCTCACGCGGGGACATTTTCGTAGGCCCGCACGAAATCGCCGACGGTCGCGGGGAAGGCAGCGTCCTCGGAAATCGTGAAGGGATCGACGCCGATCTCGTCCTCGAGGCGCGCGACCAGGATCGCGAAGGCGAGCGAATCGAAGCCCGTCTCATGCAGCGACAGGTCGTCCGTCAGCTCCGGCAGCGTGACGTGCTGCTCCTTGGCAATCTGCCTGATCGCTTCAGTGACCTTTAACCTTATCGACATTGCTGCGCTCGCTTCGTGTTTGCTGTTGCTTGGTCGTCTTCCGGAGTGCCTGCTTCCCATTGCTCCGTGGTTTACCGGACAGAGGTAAATGGCTTCTTGGACAATTCGGATAAAATTGGACCTATCTCTGTTTTTGTAGTCCATTAGAGCCTGATAGAACCGTCAACAATTTGCGCATATGTCTCCTGGTCAACTGCGACATAGGCGCCGGACTTCGGCTCCATCACGTACAGCGGATCGGCGATCGCACGGGGATCAAATCCCTCGCGCGCAAGCTGGCTCTTCTTCTGCTTGAAAGTCTCGGTCGCATCGAGCTCGGTCGAGATACGGATGAAGACCGGACGGGCGTAATGAGGCAGGCGCGCGGCGAGATGACCCGCGAGCGCGGTGAGATCAAAGCCCTCGTTGACCACGATCGTGCTCATGCCGGCGCGGCCGTCGGTGCCGGGAATGCCGACGCCGTAGGTCGTTGCGTCGACCACGCCGGTGCAATCACGCACGGCGTCGTTGACCTCCGACGTCGCGACGTTCTCGCCTTTCCAGCGGAAGGTGTCGCCGATGCGGTCGACGAAGTGGAAAAAGCCCTTGTCGTCGAGCTGCATCAGGTCGCCGGTGCGGAACCAGGCATCGCCGTGAACGAAGACGTCGCGCAAAATCTTCTTCTCTGTCTCGCCGGCGTCGGTATAGCCCTCGAAACGGCCTCCGCCTTCATCGGCAGTGCCGATGCGGCCGATGGCTTCGCCGGCCTCGCCGCGTGCGCAGGCAATGCAAAGGCCGTCGGCATTGCGCAAGGGCATGCCGGCATCAGGATCGAGCTTGACGATCGTCGCCGGAAAACGATGCGCGAGCAGCGGCGGGATACGACCGATCGCGCCCGGCCTGCCCTCGACGTTGAACAGCGAGAAATTGCCCTCGGTCGCCGCATAGAATTCGAGGATGCGGGGAGGCGCAAAGCGCGCCTGGAAATCCTCCCAGATGTCGCCGCGCAGGCCGTTGCCGCAGACGAGCCGCAGGCGATGACGATTTTCGTATTCCGACGGCGGCGCCTTCAGGAGATAGCGGCAGAGTTCGCCGATATACTGGAACAGCGTGCAGTCATGCCGGACGATGTCGGGCCAGAAATTCGTCGCCGAGAATTTGTCCACGATCACCACCGAGCCGCCGGCGGCAAGCATGCTGCAGGGCGCGACGATTCCGCCGACGGAATGAAACAGCGGCAGGCAGTCGTAGAGCCGGTCCTGTGGCGTGGCACCGGTGAGACCAGCGAACCAAAAGCCCCAGTTGAGGATGCGGCGATGGCTGATGCTGGCGGCCTTCGGCAGGCCCGTCGTGCCGGAAGTGTAGATCAGTAGCGCGCGGTCATTGATGGTCACGTCGCCGTGCTCGTCCGGCGCGAGCGGGCCGTCATCGAGCGCGGCCAGCGCCACATCGATGGAGCGCTCGCTGCGCGCATCGCCATGGGTCCAGATCTTCGCAGCCGAAGTCAGGTGCGGCGTGGCATCGGCAAGCGCCTCGATGAGATCATGCGCGACGATGAGGTGGGACGGTTTTGCGACATCGATGCAATGCGCGAGCGACTGCCCGACCAGCTTGGTGTTGATCAGCGCGACGACGGCGCCGATGCGACTGATACCGAGCCAGGCGGCGACATAGTCGACGCCATTCGGCATGATCATACCGACAGTGTCGCCCTTCACAAGACCGACCGAGCGCGCCCAGCGCGCGTAGCGGTTGATGCGTTTTGCGAGCTGATCGTAACTGATCGTTTCGTCGTCCGTGACGAGCGCCGCGCGATCCGGCTGACGCCTCGCCCAATCCTCGACGACATCGGCGAACAGCCGGCCCGGCAGCGTCTCGATGCGCGCGGTGAGCTCGATCGCCTTCAGCCAGATTTTCGAGGCCGAGGGCGTGCGCGTCGATGTCGCCTGCTCGATGACGCCGGTGTTCATGTTGTTGATGTCTTTCGGCTGGCCACTCGTCTGTCACGGTAGCTATAGACCGCGAGCCCCTGACCAGGCGTTAAGAGACAAGGTAAAACGCGGTTAGTCCGCGATTAACTCTAGTCATTCCTTTACCAAGCCGACGGGAACGATGTACTGCCGTGGCGTACACCCACGCGCAACGCGGCTTGCGTCCGCAGCATCCACACCCGCAATCCCTAGCGGCTTGCCCTCGCCTCTCCTGCGCGCGCATTGTCTTGCGCCATGGGCAACAAATCTCGCGAGCGAATCTACGGCGCATCCGTTCGCGCGGCGGCGGAACGGGCGGCAGCGGCACGGAAAGAGGCCGACCGCCTGGCCTGCGAGGCCTGGAACAAGCGGATGCTGTCCTTTCAGGGGCCGGCGCAGCCGTCGCCGACGCTGGGCGACGCGCTGAACGCCGGCTACCGCTATCTCGAGGTGAAGTGCCTCGGCTGCGAGACGCACCAGACCGTCGCGCTCGATATCATCAGGCGCAAGAAGTCGACGCCGATCCACGAGCTGGAACGTTACATGCGCTGCCGGCAATGCTCGGAGCTGTCAGGGTTTCCCTACAAGCGCAGCCATCTCGTGGCGCTGCGCACCACGAGGATCTCCGTGCGCGATCCGCGCTCGGAATGGTGGCCTGGCGAGCGCTGACGGGCAAGCGCTGGCGCGCTAGTCGACCCGCTTGGGACGACGCCGCGGCTGTGGCTGATCGTAGTTGTAGTAGGGATTGACATCGCATGACGCGGACAGGCCTGAGGCCGTGGCGCGGCACTGCTCCAGCGACGTGAACGAGCAGTCGAACCAGTCGCTGCCACCACTGCGCATCCCTCCCGTGTAGACGTGCATGCACACCGGATAGCGCGGGTCGTAGCGCTGGGCGCTGGCAGGCGTCGCAGCCTGGAGCGCGGCGATGGCGATGATGGTCAGGAGCGGTATGCGCATCGGAAATTCCTCGAATCGGCAGCGACGGCGGGCGTCGCACGGTTCCGATATGGCATAACGCGGCGGCGGAGGCGACCGCTCCGCAACATACCTCTCCCGCTTGCGACGCACGTTCGAAAGAGGAGGCGAGCTGACGTCTTTTGACCTGCAGAAAGCGCATATCTGCGGGCCACCCCCGTTCGACAAAGGTCGCAATCATCCCCCGCAGGATTCCGTTCGCAAGCCGGCGCGAAGGGACTAATCTTGCTGTCACAACGCCGGCCCCGAACCGCCGATGGCTCAGGGCAATCAACAAGCTTTAGGCTGAAGGAAACGCACATTCGCGCTCGGGCTCTCGGGCGCGACTCCGCTTTTTGCGAGGAGAAGATGCGCTGGCCAGTCGATGGTTTCAGGGCATGCAAGAGAGCTTCTCGTCTCTGTTCATCCGTTACCCGATCGGCACCTCGCTGCTGATGGCGGGTATCCTGTTCGTCGGCCTCGTGGCCTATCCGCTGCTGCCGGTTGCACCGCTGCCGCAGGTCGACTTTCCGACCATCCAGCTTTCCGCATCACTCCCCGGCGGCAGCCCGGAAACGATGGCCTCCTCGGTGGCGCAGCCGCTCGAGCGGCAGCTCGCGCAGATCCCCGGCATCGCGCAGATGACATCGACGAGCTCGCTCGGTTCGGCCTCGATCACCATCCAGTTCGATCTCAACCGCCAGATCGACGCCGCCGCCAACGACGTTCAGGCCGCGATCAACGCGGCGAGCGGCCAATTGCCGAAAAACCTGCCCTCACCCCCTACCTATCGCAAGGTCAACCCGGCGGATTCGCCGATCATGATCCTGTCGGCAACGTCGGACACGCTGCCGCTGACCACAGTCAGCGACCGCACCGACGCCCAGCTTGCCCAGCAGATCAGCCAGATCTCCGGGGTTGCGCAGGTCTTCGTCGGCGGACAGCAGAAACCGTCGGTGCGCATCCAGGTCGATCCGGCAAAGCTCGTCGCCAAGGGCCTGTCGCTGGAGGACGTGCGCAGCCAGATCGCGATCACCACCACCGACAGTCCGAAGGGAAACATCGACGGCACGCGGCGCGCCTACACCATCTACGCCAACGACCAGCTGCTCGAAGCCGCGGCATGGCAGGACGTCATCATCGCCTATCGCAATGGCGCTCCCTTGCGCGTCCGCGACATCGGCGAGGCGATGGCCGGCCCCGAGGACATGAAGACCGCGGCGTGGGCCGACGGCAAGCGGGGCGTATTCCTCGTCATCTTCAAGCAGCCCGGCGCCAATGTCATCGACACCATCGACCGCATCAAGGCGCAACTGCCGCGGCTGGTGGCGGCGATCCCGCCGGCGATCGCCATCAAGATCATCAGCGATCGCACCATCACGATCCGCGACGCGGTCGAGGACGTGCAGATCACGCTCCTGATCACCATTGCGCTGGTGGTGATGGTGATCTTTCTCTTCCTGCGCAGCTTCTGGGCCACGATCATCCCGACCGTGACCGTTCCGCTGGCACTGCTAGGCGCCTGCTCGCTGATGTGGGTGTTCGGCTATTCGCTGGACAACCTCTCCCTGATGGCGCTGACGATCGCGGTCGGGTTCGTGGTCGATGATGCGATCGTGATGCTCGAGAACATCACCCGCTACGTCGAGCATGGCGAGCGACCGCTTGCCGCGGCTTACAAGGGGGCGGCGGAGATCGGCTTCACCATCGTCTCGATCAGCATCTCGCTGATCGCCGTGCTGATTCCCCTGCTGCTCATGGGCGGGATCATCGGCCGGCTGTTCCGCGAGTTCGCCGTGACGCTGGCCATGGCGATCTTCGTCTCGCTGGTGGTCTCGCTGACGCTGACGCCAATGATGGCCTCGCGCTTCCTGCGCGCCGGTCACGAGGCGCGGCATGGCCGCGCCTATCAGTGGAGCGAGCGGATGTTCGAGCGCCTGCTCGGCACCTATGAGCGCGGGCTCGACATCGCGCTCAAACACAGCTTCATCACGCTCTGCATCTTCTTTGCAACCATCGCGTTGTCGGTCTACCTCTTCATCCTGATCCCGAAGGGATTCTTCCCGCAGCAGGACAACGGCTTCCTGACTGCAGTCTCCGAGATGCCGCAGGACATCTCGTTTACGGAGATGAAGCGGCGCCAGGAGGAGCTCAACGCGATCGTGCAGGCCGATCCCGCCGTCGATTCGATCGCGATGTTCATCGGCGGCGGCGGCACCGCGCTGAATTCCGGGCGCATGTACATCACCTTGAAGCCACGGGAAGAGCGTGACGTCAGCGCGCAGCAGATCATCGCGCGATTGCGGCCGAAGCTCGCGGAGGTCGAGGGCGCCCGCCTCTATATGCAGGCCTCGCAGGACGTCCGCCTCGGCGGCCGCGCCACGCGCACCCAGTTCGAGTTCACGCTCCAGGACGCCAATCTCGCCGAGCTGAACGCATGGGCGCCAAAGATCCTGGAGGCGATGAAGACGCTGCCGCAGCTTCGCGATGTCGCGACCGACCAGCAAACCGAAGGCACGACGCTTCAACTCACCATCAACCGCGACGCCGCCGCACGCTACGGCATCCAGCCGCAGCTGATCGACGATACGCTCTATGATGCCTTCGGCCAGCGCCAGGTCACGCAGTATTTCACCCAGACCAACAGCTATCACGTGATCCTCGAGATCACCCCGGAGCTCCAGGGCAAGCTAAATACGCTCGACAAGCTCTACATCCGGTCGCCGCTGACGGGCGAGCAGGTGCCGCTTTCGGTCTTCTGCAGCTGGACCAATGTGCCGGTGCGGCCGCTCGCGATCGCGCATCAGGGCCAATTTCCGGCGGTGACGATCAGCTTCAACCTCGCCGAGGACGTGGCACTCGGGCAGGCGACCGACGCGGTCTCGCAAACCGTCAGCGAGATGCGCGCGCCGCCGACGCTGGCAACGAGCTTCCAGGGCACTGCCCAGGCATTCCAGCAATCGCTCGGCACCGTGCCGCTGCTGATCCTCGCCGCGCTCGTCGTGGTCTACCTGATCCTGGGCGTGCTCTACGAGAGCTACATCCACCCCCTCACCATTCTCTCAACGCTGCCTTCCGCCGGCGTCGGCGCGATCGCCATCCTGATGATCTTCGGCTTCGACTTCAGCCTGATCGCCTTGATCGGCATCATTCTCCTGATCGGCATCGTCAAGAAGAACGGCATCATGATGGTGGATTTCGCGATCGTCGCCGAACGCGAGCAGCATCTGTCGCCGGAGCAGTCGATCCGCCAGGCCGCGCTGCTGCGCTTTCGTCCCATCATGATGACGACGATGGCGGCGCTGCTCGGCGGCGTGCCCTTGATGCTCGGAACCGGCACCGGCGCGGAGATCCGCCAGCCGCTTGGCTATGCCATGGTCGGCGGCCTCCTGGTCAGCCAGGCCCTCACGCTGTTCACGACACCGGTCGTCTATCTCTATCTCGACCGCTTCTCCAATCTGCTCTCGCGCTGGATGGCAAAGAAGCCGAAACCGCAGGCAGAGGCCGCGCGCGACGAGCGGAAGGACGCGGCGGAGTGAGCGACGACGCCACAGTCTCCGTCATTGCGAGCGCAGCGAAGCAATCCAGGACCGTCTCCGCGGAGCAAATCTGGATTGCTTCGTCGCGGAGCCTGTCATCCGGCCCGCCGAAGGCAGGACCGGGTGGCTCCTCGCAATGACGAGCCTTGGGGAACAGCGCGTTCCGCCTATCCACCCAACCCTTTTAGTACCAGGCGGTTCAGCCTGGCGGCGAAGGCGGACGGGTCTTCCGGCAATTCGCCATCGAGGATCTGAGCCTGCTCCAGCAGCAGCAGGCAGAGATCATCGACTACCGTAGAGCCGGCCGGCGCCCTGGTGATTGCGGTGACCAGGGGATGGCGCAGATTGACCTCGAGGATTGGCCTGGAGCGCTCGCCGCGGTTCTGCTGCGCGAGAAGGCGCTCTAGCTCGCGGCTTGGACCATGGCTATCGGCGACGAGGCAGGATGCGGAGCTCGTGAGACGCGTCGAGGCCTTCACGTCGCTGACGCGCTCGTTGAGGGAGCCCTTGATCAGCGCGATGGTGGCGGCTTCATCAGCCGCTGGCTCGTCCTTCGACTCGTCGTCGACGCGGGGGATCAGGTCGAGGTTGAGATCGCCCTGGCCCAGCGACTTCAGCGGCTTGCCGTCGAACGACATCGGCATCGAGGTCCAGAAGGCATCGACGGGATCGGTGAGCAGCAGCACCTCGATGCCGCGCGCAGCCGCCGCCTCCAGACGTGGACTGGACTTCAGCCGCTCGATGCTGTCGCCGACGAGGTAATAGATTTCGGTCTGGTTCGGCTTGAAGTTGGCGACGACGTCCTTCAGCGAGCGCTTCTCGTCCGAGGTCGTCGTGAAACGCGACAGCGCCAAGAGCTTCTCGCGGCGCTCGAAGTCCTCGTAGATACCCTCCTTCAACACCGCGCCAAAAGCGTCCCAGATCTTCGCAAAATTCTCCGCGTCTTTTTCGGCGAGGCTTTCGAGCTCAGAGACGACGCGGGTGGCGACCGCTTTGCGGATCTGTGTGAGCTGCGGGTTGTTCTGCAGCATCTCGCGGGAAATGTTGAGCGGCAGGTCCTCGCTGTCGACGACGCCGCGGATGAAGCGCAAGTACCCCGGCAACAGATCGGCATCGTCGGTGATGAAGACGCGCCGGACATAAAGCTTGACCCTTCCCTTGCGCGACGGCTCGAACAGGTCGAACGGCTTCGTCGACGGGGCGAACAGGAGCACGGCATAGGAATAACGGCCCTCGGCGCGATAATGCAGCGTCATCGCGGGATCATCGAAGGCGGTAGCGATCTGCTGATAGGCCTTCTTGTAGTCGTCGGCCGAAAGTTCCGATTTCGAGCGCTGCCACAGCGCGCTCGCCGAATTGATCTGCCGCGGCTCGCCTTCTGCCGGCACCAGCTCGATGGGAAAGAGGATGTTGTCGGAATAGGCGGAGACGACGCGCTGGATCTCGTAGTCTTCCAGATATTTCTTCGCATCCTCCTTCAAGTGCAGCACGATCTCGGTGCCACGGCTCACGCGCGCGGCGTCTTCGTCGCTCGCGCGCGCGATCTCGAAACCGGAGCCGCCCGACGAGGTCCAGGTCCAGACGTCGCTCTCGCCGGCCCTACGGCTGATGACGAGGATCCTGTCCGCAACCATGAAGGCGGAATAGAAACCGACGCCGAACTGGCCGATCAGCCCGAGGCCGTCCTTGGCCTCCTTCAGCTTCGCCACGAAAGCCTTGGTGCCCGAGCGGGCGATGGTGCCGAGATGGTCGATCAGCTCCTGCCGCTCCATGCCGATGCCGTTGTCGGCGATGGTCAGCGTGCCGGCCTGCTTGTTGGGGACGATGCGGATCTTGGGCGCGTCGCCATCGCCGAGCAACGCCGGGGTCGCGATCGCCTCGTAGCGGAGCTTGTCGCAGGCATCCGACGCGTTCGAAATCAGCTCGCGCAGGAAGATGTCGGTCTCGGAGTAGACGGAGTGCACCATCAGGTGCAGGAGCTCGGACACCTCGGCCTGGAAAGGCTGCGAATGCACAGCCGTATCTGACGTCGTCATGCGTTTATCCGATCGAAACTGGATGAGGAAACCCGGGATATAGCGCACGGGCGCGGCAGATCAAGAGGTTGTGATGAGCATTCTTCTCCCGCTCTTGTGCAGGGCCATCGCAATGACGTTGCGAACGGCCCCTCCACGTCGTCATGGCCGGGCTTGTCCCGGCCATCCACGGCCTTTCCCGCAGCACGAAGTACGTGGATGCCCGGGACAAGCCCGGGCATGACGAGCTTGTGGCGCCGGCATGCCGAACCCACGCGTTTCGCAAATGCGACAGCCCTGCCTTCTTCCGAGAGAGGGGAAAGACAGTCCCCGTTCACGGAATCGCTACTCGGATCGTGCGATGGTTATCGTTAAAAGCGTCGCCCCTGATTCCCATTTCTTTTGCAATGAAACCGTCCATTAAGGCGACTCTCGCCGCACATAGCCACGATGCCAGGCTTTATCTCACGCTCGGGATTGCCAACTGGTCGATCTTCCTCGACCACGTGCCGAACAACGTCGTCAATCTGCTGACCTTGCGCAATTTCGGCTTCAGCGGGGCCGCCGACCTGTTCGTGTTCGTGGTGGGCTATGGCGTCACCATCATCCACGGCAAGATGGCGCTGGAGCGTGGCTTCGTGGTCGCGGCAACCCGTATCTTCGGTCGCGTCTGGCGGCTCTATGCGGCCTACGTCGTGCTGTTCGTGATCTATATCGACGCCATCGCGTACGTCGCCTCGCAATCGACCGCGCCGGAGATCATCCACGAGTACAACATCTCCGGGATTCTCGAACATCCCCTTCGCATCCTGGTGCGCGGGCTGGTGCTCCAGGAAGAGCCGCTCAACCTCGACCTGCTGCAATTGATGATCCCGCTGATGGCGTTCTTTCCGCTGGCGCTGTGGGGCCTGTTCCGGCATCCAAACCTGACGCTACTCGCATCGATCGCGGTGTACTTCGCGGCGAGGTATTTCGGCTGGACGTTCCGGATCTCTCCGGACAGCGAATGGACCTTCAATCCGTTCTGCTGGCAGATGCTGATGGTGCTGGGCGGTTGGTTCGCGGTGACCGGCGCGCCTGCCCGGGCGCTGCACGGCATGTCCTGGCTGCGCGCGCTCGCGGGCGCCTATCTCGTGTTCGCGATGGCGGTCACCCTGGCGCGGCATTCACCGGCGCTTTCCGCCTATCTGCCGGATGCCGTGCTCGGCATCTTCACCCCCGACAAGGAAAACCTCGCGCCGCATCGCGTGCTGCATTTCCTCGCGCTTGCCTTCCTCGCCACGTATCTGGTGCCGGCCGATCATCCGGCCTTGCTGTGGAAATCACTGCAACCGGTGATCCGGAGCGGTGAGGAATGGCTCGCGGTGTTCTGCGTCAGCGTGTTCCTGTCCTTCGCCGCGCACTTGATCCTGATCACGGGACCCAATCTCGTGGCGATGCAGATCCTGGTCAGCCTTTCGGGCCTCGCGGCCATCGCGGCCGTGGCCTACTACATCTCCTGGTCCAGGCGGCAGGACCTGCCCGCCGCCTTGCGGCAGCGGGCCTAGAGCATGATCCGGAAAAGTGTGGAGCGCTTCTCGGAAAGATCTGCTCAAACAACAACGGTCAGGCGATCGCGGCGAGATAGCGCGCAACGGACGCGTCGAACGCCGCCTTGGCACCGTCTGCGATGTTACGGCCCCACCAGGCGCCGTAGATGCGATCGAAGGCGAGCGGCGCGACGGTTTCCGCAATCCGCCGTACCGCAGCCGCGTTCAGCGGCGTGTAGTTCGGATATGAATACATGAAGCTGACGAAGCGGCGGTCCATCGTCACCTGCGCGATGTCGCCGGTGAGCAGCGCACCCTTGCCGTCCACGCCGCGCGTCCAGTGCAGCATGGTGGCGCCGGCAAAATGGCCACCGCTGCGCAACAGGGTGATGCCGTCCGAGAGCCGGCGACTGTCGCCGGTCCAGTGTTCGATTGCGCGATGTGGCCGCGTCACCCATTGGCGATCGTCGGCATGGAGATAAACGGGCGCGCTGAAGGCTTCGCTCCAGTCGGCAAGCGCGCCATAGAAATGCGGATGCGAGATCGCGATCGCCTTCAACCCGCCGAGCGATCTGACATGCTCGATCGCCTCGCGGGTCGCCAGCGGAACGCAGTCCCACATCACGAAAGCACCGCCGTCCGGAATGAGCAGCGCCCGCTGGCCGATGGCAAAGCTCGGCTCGAGCGCAAGACCGGTGAGGCCGCGATCATCCCGCCACGCCACGCGGCAGCGCTCGGTGAGGGTCTCGCGGGACAGAAACGTCTGCCCCTTCCAGTTCACGAATTGCCGTTCGTCCTCGCAGATTGGACAAGATTCCGGCAGCTTCTCGTTCGACGGGAATTGCGCGCCGCAGGTCTCGCAGGTCCAGAGTGGCATGGCGTACTCCAGGAAGGACATCGATCAACAATGATCAAGATGTGACGGCCGGACCGCTCCTCCGCAAGAGCGGCTGGAACCAATGGGATCACCATCCGTTACGTTTTGGTCCACGCAAGATCAAGGCAACCCGCCAGCACCGGTTTCGGTTGAGGCCACGCTTGACGTATCGATGACATCGCGGTCCCCCTCCTCGCCTCGTCTCTGGCCCCTCTTCGCGCTCAATTTCTTCATGGCCGACATGCAGTCGGGCATCGGGCCGTTCGTCGGCGTGTTCCTCCAGGAGCGCGGCTGGGCGAGCGGGTTGATCGGCACCGCCATGACCATCGGCAACGTCGCGGGCATGCTGATCACGACGCCGATCGGCGGCTTCATCGACGCCAGCCGCAACAAGCGCTTGTGGGTGGTGATCCCCGGCGTCTGCGTCGTTCTCGCCTCCGTAATCATCCTGATCTCGCAGAACTTCTGGGCGGTGACGTTCTCGCAAGTGGCGCAGTCGCTGGCGAGCGCCGCGATCGTGCCGGCGGTGACCGGCATCACGCTCGGCATCGCCAAGCAGAAGGGCTTCAATGCGCTGAACGGCCGCAACCAGGCATTCAACCACGCCGGCAACATGGTCGGCGCGGCGCTGTCGGGCTACCTCGGCTACAGATACGGCTATGTCTCGGTGTTCATGCTGGCCGCGGCATTCGGCGCCATCGCGATCGCCTGCGTGCTGATGATCCCGGCGAAATCGATCGACGACCGCGTCGCACGCGGCAGCAAGGAGGACGACTCCAAAGCTCCGCCGGATGCGATGAAGATGCTGCTGAGGCACAAGCCGCTGCTGGTGCTGGCACTGGCGCTCGCCATCTTCCATCTCGGCAACGCCGCGATCGTGCCACTTTACGGGCTCGCGGCGGTCGCCGAGGGCCAGGCCAACGGGCCGAGCTTCGTCGCCACGACGGTAGTAGTTGCGCAAGGCGTGATGGTCGCGACGTCTCTGATCGCCATGAAGGTCGCGAGCAAGCGCAATTACTGGCCGGTGATCCTGGTCTCCTTCATGTTCCTGCCGATCCGCGGCGTGCTCGCCTACTTCCTCACGGGATGGTGGGGCGTGGTACCGGTGCAGGTGCTCGACGGCATCGGCACGGGATTGCAGACGGTCGCCGTGCCCGGCGTGGTCGCGCGCTCGCTCAACGGTACCGGCCGCATCAATCTCGGCCAGGGCGCCGTCATCACCGTGCAGGGCGTCGGGGCAAGCCTCAGCCCCGCGCTCGGCGGCTGGATCGCAGAATGGATCGGCTACGGCCCGACCTTCCTGCTGCTCGGTGGCTTCGGGCTGGCCTCGACGGTGCTGTGGCTCGCCTTCGGCGCGGCGATGAAGAAGTATTGAGCTCTCACGTCCCGAAATTCTTCTGGATCGCCTTGTCGAGCGTGTCGCTGCCGACGAAGCGCTGGCGCAGTTCGCGCTTGAGCAGCTTGCCGCTCGGATTCTTCGGCAGGCTGTCGACGAACACCACGCGCTTGGGCACCTTGAAATGCGCCATCTGCCCCGCACAATGCTTGATGACGCTCTCCTCGTCCAGCGTCTCGCCGGACTTGACCACGATGATCGCGGTGACCGCCTCGATCCAGCGCGGATCGGGCAGCCCGACCACCGCGACCTCCGACACCGCGGGAATGCGGTAGACCATCTCCTCGACCTCGCGGCTCGCGACGTTCTCGCCGCCGGTCTTGATCATGTCCTTCACGCGGTCGACAACAGTGATGTAGCCCTCGGCATCGACGGTGGCGAGATCGCCGGAATGAAACCAACCGCCGGAAAATGCCGCTGCGGTCTTCGCCGGGTCGTTGTAATAGCCGGACAGAAGATGCGGCGAACGGTGCACGATCTCGCCGACCTCACCGACCCCGACGTCCTCCATCGCCGTGTTGACCACGCGCGTCTCGACGTTGATCGTCGGCTTGCCGGCCGAGCCGGCCTTGCGGAGCTGGTCCTCGGGCTGGAGCACGGTGGCGAGCGGCGCGATCTCGGTCTGCCCGTAGAAATTCCAGAATTTGACGTTCGGCAGGCGACGCTGCAATTCGAGCAGCACCTCCACCGGCATGATCGAGGCGCCGTAATACCCCTTTTGCAGGCTGGACAGATCGGTCTTGTCGAAATGGGGCGAGCGCAGCATCGCGATCCAGATCGTCGGCGGCGCGAAGAAGGCGGTGATCCGGTGAGACGCGATCAGCGCCAGGATGTTGTCGGCGGTGGGCTTGCCCGTGATCACGCCGGACGCACCGAGATAGATTTGCGGCCCCAGGAACACGTCGAGCTGGGCGCAATGGTAGAGCGGCAGCGCGTGCAGCACGTTGTCATGCGCACTCATGCCGCCGTCGATGATGCAGCTCACATACTGCCACATCACCGCTTCATGGGTCAGCATCGCGCCCTTGGGCAGCGATTCCGTGCCGCTGGTGTAGATGATCTGGGCGAGGTCGCGGGCATCGACGGATGCCTCGAAGAACGAACCGTCGGAATGCAGGAGATCGCCGAAATTGGTGAGCCCTACGGGCGGCGACGCCGGATCCTCGCCAGGCAGCCAGATCAGCTTCTCCACCGCGCAGTCCTTGGCGCTTGCGGCGCGCGCGGGCTCGACGAAATCGGGACCGGTCGCCAGCACCTTCGCACCGGAATTCTTCAGGATGAAATTGATCTCGTCCGGATTGAGCATGAAGTTGATCGGGACCAGCACCGCGCCGACCCGCGCCACGGCAAAGCGCAGCGCTGCGAACGCGTGGGAATTGCGCGAAAGCACCGCCAGACGATCGCCCTTGCGGACGCCGAGGTCATCGAGGCCGCGCGCCAGGCGATTGCAGATCCTGTCGAGCTCGGCAAAGGTCCACTTCACGCTGCCGCAGGAAACAGCGGGCTTGTTCGGTTCGCGGGCTGCCGAGCGGCGCAGGAGATCGCCGATCGAATGCTCGCGGGCCTTCGAGATGGTGGCCGAGATATCGGTCATGCTGGCTTCCCCCGTCGTGTTTTTCGTTTGGCGTTGAGGGAAGCTATAATTTCAACGGCGTTGCCGGTCAATTTGAGTGGACCTGCGCGCAACGAGCATTGCGGGGCCATCCTGACGCCTTAACGCAAGTCATTCTCGTGTGCTTGCTCGTGGGCTTTTGTCGCGCCTCCACGGCAGGCTCAGAGCTTGTGCCCCTTTTGCCGCAGCGCCTCGGTCAGGCGCTGCTTCAATTCGTCGGCGGCCTTGCGGCTGACATCCTGGGCGATCTGCGCGCTCGCCTGCGTCAGCGCGTCCGATTTCTCCAGCAGCTTCCGCCCCGCCGGCTGGGCGTAGAAGGCCTCGATCTGGCGCAGCTCGTCCACCGTGAAGGTGGCGGCATAGACCGCTGCGATCTGCTCGATCATCTGGTCGACGAACGGCGCGTAGATATCCGAGCTCGTCGCCGTCATGGCGTCGAAGTCGCGCTCGATCTCGGGCCTGTCCTGGGCCAGGACGGGGCGCAGCTTGAGCAGGAGCTGCGGCAGCAGCGCGCGATATTGCTCCGCCGTCTTCATGGTGATCACGAGCTTGCGCGCCGCGCTCATCGCCTCGGGCGACGGCGCCTGCGCGGCTGCGGTGCAGGTGAGGAACAGCAAGGTGCCCGCGATCGTCAACCAGCCTCTCGACATGAACCTCTCCATGAGAATTCGCCAAAATTCGAGCGCCGCAATCGCCTCTCAGCTGCCGGCACCGGCCGCGACGACAGGGGCTGTCTTGTCGCGATCGGGCACCGGCTCGGGCTCCTCTTCCTCCTCGAGCACGTCCACGAACAGGTCCGGAATTTGTTTCGCCCGGTCGAACAGCCACGCAACGACGATCATGACCGCAATGCCGGCGAAGGAGACAGCGAGTTGCTCCCACGTGCCCTTGGTATATTGGGTCAGGATCCAGTGTGCGGAGAACGACAGGAACACGCCGAGACAGAAGATCGGCAGCGAGTGCTGCCCGCACAGGATGACCGGGCGCAGCCATTTGGTGTGAAGCGCCTTCCAGTGGCGCGGCACGAGCTGCGTCACCCAGACCGCCAGCGCCAGGAAGTGCGTGAAGCGCAGCATGTCGAGGTCGGTCTTGTCGATCGGGTAGATCGCCTTGATCATCCACTTGGGGATCAACGCCTCGAGGGTATGAACGTGCCAGGTCATCACGATCAGGAACGCAAAGGCGATCCAGGCGGCCGCTAGTCCCATCACAGGCTTCGACCATACCCATTTCGCGATCTGGTCCACCGCGCCGGAGCCGCACCAGGCCGCGAACACGAACATCAGCTGCCAGCAGAACGGATTGAAGTACCAGGTCGTGCCGGGCGGATAGGACGCGACATTCCAGTCGAACCAGCGCGACAGCACGTAGAGCACTGCGGATGCAGCCAGCGTGAGGTTCGGGCGCCGCACCAGGCACCACACGATGAAGGGCGAGGCGAACACCAGCGTGATGTAGAGCGGCAGGACGTCGAGATTGACCGGCTTGTATTTCAGCAGGATCGCCTGGCCGATCAGCTCGTCCGGATGCGCCAGGAAATTGAACACGTTGAACTCGTGCTCATACATCGGGTTGTCGAACCGCCGCGCGGTGCGCGCGATCTGGGCCGTGAACAGCAGGAACAGCATGATGTGGGCGACATACAGTTCGGCCGTGCGCTTCCACAGACGCTTGAGTGCGGCGAGGAAGAAGCCGCCCCGCACGATCGGCGCGTAGATCCAGCCGACGAGATAGCCGGAGATGAAGACGAAGAACTCGGCGGCGTCGCTGAATCCGTAGTTGCGCAAGGTCAGCCACGACACGACGTCGTGCGGGATGTGATCGAGGAAGATCATCCACAAGCCGATGCCGCGGAAGAGATCGAGTCGCAGATCGCGCTCGATCGGCGACAAGAGAGCTGCCGAATCTCGGTTGATCATGGCTCCGCCCCGTTTTTCCAAGGACAGTCTCGCGGCAGATGAGCCGCCCCAATCAATCAATGCTGAAATTGACGCGGCTACGCCACCTAACCCGGTGGCTAGCGGCAAGGGTAGCGGACATCGGCTCCGCGGAAAAGAAGCTTTGTCGCGCCGACGGGCGTCGGGATCCGCCGGCCGGACTTTCCCAGAACGGCGCAATCTGATCTGCTTCCGCCTCGATTCTTGGGGGGAGACTGCGATGAACGTCGCCATCATCTGCACCGCCTTGCTCGGCCTGCTGCTGTTCGGCCTCGGGCTTTACGTTTCGATCCTGCGCGGCAGGTTCAGGCGGAGCATCGGCCATGACCTCGGCCCCACCGACCCCATTCACCGCGCGGTGCGGGCGCATGCCAACACGGCCGAATACGCGCCGTTCTTCGCGGCGATGTTTCTCTGGTTCGCAACGCGCCCGGCCCCAGGCTGGATCATCGTGACGATCGTGGTGGCGACGATCGCGCGCTTTTCCCTTGCCGCCGGGCTGCTGTGGGGCAAGTCGCTCAACCGGCCCAATCCGGCGCGCTTTGCCGGCGCATTGTTCACCTATCTCTGCGGGCTGGCGCTGGCGGTCGGACTGGTGGTCGCGTGAGACACCCTCGCCTCATGGACCTTTTACGACGCACGGCGATCTCTGGAACAATCGCGCTCGTCGTGCTGATGCAGGTGCTGGAGGCTCGCGCCGACCCCGCCTTCGACGCGTGGCGCGCGCAGCTATGGCAGGACGCCAAGGCACGCGGCGTGAAGCAGGCGGTGTTCGACCGCGCGACCGATGTCCAGCTCGATCTTGGCCTGCCGGATCTCGTCATCCCCGGCCGCCCCGTGAAGGAGCAGGCCGAATTCGTAAAGCTGCCGGCGGACTATTTGCCCCGGCAACAGCTCACAGGGCTGGCCAGGACCGGCGCGCGGCATTTCCAAACCTACCGCGACCTGCTCGCGCGCATCGAGGCCGCCTACGGCGTCCCCGGCAACGTCGTCATCGCGATCTGGGGCCGCGAGACCGATTACGGAACTGAAGTACAGCGCCATCCCGTGTTCCAGGCGCTGGTGACGCAGGCCTATCTCGGCCGCCGCAAGGACCTGTTCCGGACCGAGCTCCTGATCGCGCTCGACCTGGTCCAGCAGGGCACCATCAGCCTGGACGCGAAGGGCTCCTATACGGGGGCGATGGGCCAGACACAGTTCGAGCCCTCGGACTTCCCAAAATTCGCGGCCGATGGCGACGGCGACGGCAAGATCGATCTCGAGCGCTCCATCCCCGACGCGCTCGCCTCGGGCGCCAAGCAGCTTCGCGACTATGGCTGGCAGCGCGGCAAGCGATGGGGGTTCGAGGTTCGTCTGCCGCCGACCGTGAGCTGTGTGGAGAGCTCGCCCGACATCAAGCGGCCGCTCGAAGCCTGGCTGAAGCTCGGCGTCACGCCGGTGAGCGATGCCGGCACCGCCACCGGCATGCTGCAGGACCAGGCGCAACTGGTCATGCCTGCTGGCGTTTACGGCCCGGCCTTCCTCGTCTTCGCCAACTTCCAGGCGATCCGCAGCTACAACCAATCCGACGTCTATGCGCTGTTCGTCGGGCATCTCGCCGACCTCATCGCCGGCGGCGCCCCGTTCGAAAAGCCCTGGGCCAAGCTCAAGCCGCTGCGCAACAGCGAGGTCGCGGCGATCCAGACCCAGCTCGCCAAGGGCGGCTATTATTCCGATGCGATCGATGGCCGGCTTGGTACTGTCACAAGGCGGGCAATCGGACAGTACCAGCAGCGCGCGGGCCTGACCGTCGATTGCTGGCCGTCGCAGGAGCTGCTCGCCAGCCTGCGCGGAGCGCCGGCGCCGGGTGGGGCGAGACCGGGGCAAAACTAAAATGTCGAAAACAACCCCATGCAAAGTAGAACGGCTGATGGCGCGACGCATTGCTGATTTTACGAAATTGATTGACGCATCGGGCAAATCAGGGGTATTGTTGTATCATCGCACCTAGACCGAGTGGACGCTCCTTGCCGCTTCGTGGCGAAAGCCAGCGCCATGAAACATCGCCGCCCTGGACTCATTAAGGCGCAGCCATAGCCTGATTGACGCGAGTTGAACGAAGGCAAGGTAGTTGGCAGCAAGCCTGTCATAGCGCGTCGCCACCCGACGACATGTTTGATCCTGTTGCAACGCTTCCGGCTCGGCCCCGGTTCGGCGCTTACGAGCAGAAGCGGACATCAACCTGCCGACAATCCCTGATGAATCCCGTCGAAAATGACCCATCTGCGACATCAGCGCGCATATTGCTCCAATGCACAATACCCGTAGGATTTTGAAGCCTATGTTAGGCTGTCGCTCGGCCTTGAGGGCGACGAAATGCGACGGCGCGATTTCATGACGCTTGTCGGCGGTGCGGTGGCGGCGTTGCCGCTCTCAGCGCAGGCCCAGAAAGCGGGACGGACCTATCGCCTGGGTTGCTTGTCTCCGCATCCTCGCGACATACCCTTTAACGTACGTTTTTTCGACAAACTACGGCGCGCCGGTTTCATTGAAGGCCAAAACCTCACGATTGATTACCTCGCCTTTGCACCTCATATCGATCTGATTTCGCAACATGTGGCGAAGCTGGTCATAGCCCAACCGGATGTCATCTATGCTGCTGGACCCGAGGCAGTTAACGCCGTACAGCAGGCAACCAAGAGCATTCCCATCGTTGGGATCACAGGCGATATGGTCGGGGAGGGATTGGTGAAATCGTTCGCCCGGCCCAATGGCAATATCACGGGGATCAGCATTTTTGCCCCTGAGCTTGACGGCGTGCGGCAAGACATCCTGATCGAAGCCATGCCTGGAATTCGCCGCATGGCGGCTCTCGCCGATCCCAGCAACCCAACTGAGGCGATGGCTCGCACTCTGCAAGATGCGGCGCGCGCAAAAAACGTCGAGCTTTCAATCTATCGCATCACCAGAGCTGAGGAGATCGCAGCGACTATCGACAAGGCACGCACATCGGGGGCTTCGGCGCTGAATATTCTTAATTCCGGGATGCTCGACGGCAATACTCCGCTGATTATAGAACGAGTTGCAGCACTGCGCCTTCCAACCATCTATATGTGGGCCAGCTGGGCCGAGAACGGTGGCTTTATCGGCTACGGCCCATCCGAGGATCACTTAGCAGACCTTACTGCCCGATTTGCGGCGAGCCTTTTGCGCGGCACGATGCCTGCCGATCTGCCGGTCGAACAGCCGACGAAATTCGAACTGGTGATCAACCTCAAGACCGCTAAGGCGATGGGTGTGACGGTTCCCGAGGTCTTGTTGGCGCGCGCTGACAAGTTGATGGAGTGAGAAGGTGCTGTTTGCTGCATTGCATGAGTCTGCACATGTGAAGGATTTCGGATGCCGGCCGCTTGAGGGACGGCGCGGCGTATTCGGCGGCCGGCGTCCGAAAGCCTCCAAGGGCGAGCGGTTTAGCCTCCAAGGGCGAGCGGTTTAGATGCTATGGGCCGAGCGGCGAGGCCATGGCACCATCGTCGCGGCAACAAAGCGATGGAGCGCCCCATGGCGAAGCAAAACGACCTGAGCAGATGCCTTGGCACACTTGAACAAGACGCGACAGTGATCGCCGTGATCGAGATCGGCCAGTCGAGTTGGCTGGTCGCCGGTATTGTGCCCGGACTCGAACGCAATCC